>JAHHHZ010000027.1 GCA_019359095.1 Pleurocapsa minor HA4230-MV1
CGCCGTAAGGGGAAAGCTGTTATAGGTAGTTCCGTAACTAATAGTACCCTAAAGGAAGTTCTGACTGCCTTGCGAGGTTCTCAGAAGCCAGCGTTGTATGCGTAGCATCAACGTCTGGAGAAGTCACTATTTACAGGGTTTTGGGGACAACTTTCCTGGGAGCTAAATTTTATTGCTCACTTCTTACGAAGTTTGCGACGCAACTTCGCGCTGCTCACTGTTCATGGGTAGATATCCCTAAAGTCGTTGGCAAGAGGCAAATGGTAGAATTATTACGAGTTATTAAATATTGCGATCTAACTAGGCAATCAAAGATTAGAAAGCAAATATAAATCAATTAGGAATACGGATCATACATAAAAATTACTATGCTGAAAAGACTGTTGGGCGACCCCAATGCACGTAAATTAAAGAAATTTCAGCCTTTGGTGGCAGAAATCAATCTGATTGAAGAAGACATCAAAAATCTAGCTGACGAAGATTTAAAAGCCAAAACGAACGAATTTCGTGAACAGTTGGCGAAGGGGAAAAACGACGATGAAATCAAAGAAATTCTTGATGATATTTTGCCCGAAGCTTTTGCCGTAGTTAGAGAAGCAGCAATTCGTGTTTTAGGAATGCGTCACTATGACGTGCAGTTGCTTGGAGGCATAGTATTACACAAAGGTCAGATTGCCGAGATGAAAACTGGGGAAGGTAAAACCCTTGTATGTACCTTACCCGCTTATCTCAATGGTTTGACAGGTAAAGGAGTTCATGTCGTTACAGTTAACGATTATCTTGCTCGTAGGGATGCGGAATGGATGGGGCAGGTTCACCGTTTCTTAGGCTTATCTGTTGGTTTGATTCAGTCGGGAATGAGTCCTCCTGAAAGAAGAAAAAACTACGCTTGTGATATTACCTACACTACTAACAGTGAGTTAGGCTTTGATTATCTGCGGGATAACATGGCTGTTTCCATGGAAGAAGTGGTACAGCGTCCTTTTAATTACTGTGTCATTGATGAGGTTGATTCGGTACTAATTGATGAAGCCAGAACTCCTCTAATTATTTCGGGACAGGTTGAACGCCCCACAGAAAAGTATCTTCAGGCATCTCAAATAGCAGCCCAGCTAGTTAAACAGCAAGAAAATTACGATGAGGAATTAAATGGTAGTGAGGGCGTTGGTGATTACGAAGTAGATGAGAAAGCTCGTAATGTTTTGATGACCGACGAAGGTTTTGCCCGTGCGGAAGAAATCCTTGGGGTCAGTGACCTATACGACCCTGAAAATCCTTGGGCGCACTATATTTCTAATGCGGTTAAAGCTAAAGAACTCTTTACTAAAGACGTTAATTACATGGTGCGTAACGACGAGATTGTGATCGTCGATGAGTTTACAGGACGGGTATTAGCAGGCAGACGCTGGAGTGATGGTTTACATCAAGCTATTGAAGCCAAAGAAGGTGTGCCAATTCAGAAAGAAACTCAAACTCTGGCTAGTATTACTTATCAAAACTTTTTCTTGCTCTATCCTACATTGGCAGGGATGACTGGTACAGCTAAAACTGAAGAAACTGAGTTTGAAAAAGTGTACAAGCTTCAGGTAACAATTATCCCGACCAACTTGCCTTCTAAACGTGCCGATTTAGCTGATGTTGTGTTTAAACAAGAAATTGGTAAATGGCAGGCGGTAGCAGAAGATTCTGCCAATATGCATGAGAAGGGACGACCTGTATTAGTAGGTACTACCAGCGTTGAGAAATCCGAGTTGATTTCTAAGTTATTGCAAGAAAAAGGCATTGAACATAATTTGCTCAACGCAAAACCAGAAAACGTCGAGCGGGAATCAGAAATTGTGGCCCAAGCAGGTCGTAAAACGGCTGTAACTATTGCCACTAACATGGCTGGGCGTGGTACTGATATTATTTTGGGTGGTAATGCCGATTATATGGCAAGGCTCAAAGTTAGAGAATATTTGATGCCTAAAATAGTTGCTCCTGAAGATGACAATTTCATGGCGGGAGTGCCAGGTGTCGATTTAGGTAAAAATTCGCCTAAAGGTTTTGGCAACGGTAGCAGTAACGGTAAAAAAGTTAAAACTTGGAAAGCCTCACCCCAAATCTTCCCGACTGAACTATCAACAGAAACTCAGAATTTTCTTAAGGAAACGGTAAAATTTGCCGTTCAACAATATGGAGAACAAAGCTTATCTGAACTAGATGCCGAGGAAAAAATTGCGATCGCTTCAGAAAATGCTCCTGTAGAAGATCCTGTCCTACTGAAGCTCAGAGAAGCTTACAAGATGGTGCTTGAAGAGTATGAAGTGTTTACCAAGGCAGAACATAATGAGGTGGTTGCCAACGGTGGACTACATGTAATTGGGACTGAGCGTCATGAATCTCGTCGAGTAGATAACCAGTTGCGAGGTCGTGCGGGTAGACAGGGTGACCCTGGTTCAACTAGATTTTTCCTCAGTTTACAGGATAACCTGTTGCGGATCTTTGGTGGCGATCGCGTGGAAAAACTGATGAATATGATGCGGGTGGAAGACGATATGCCCATTGAATCTAAAATGCTCACCAACTCCCTCGAAGGAGCGCAAAAAAAAGTCGAGACTTTCTATTACGATACTCGTAAACAAGTGTTTGAGTATGACGAGGTGATGAACAACCAGCGTCGTGCTATTTATGCTGAACGTCGTCGGGTATTGGAAGGATTAGACCTCAAAGAACAGGTAATTCAGTATGCTGAAAAAACGATGAGTGAAATTGTCGATGCCTATATTAATCCTGAGCTACCCCCTGAAGAGTGGAAGCTAGACAAAATGGTTGATAAAGCCAAAGAGTTTATCTATCTGCTAGAAGATGTAGCACCTGAACATTTAGAAGACATGACTGTTAATGAGATCAAAAACTTTTTATGTGAAGAAGTTCGCAAGGCTTATGACATCAAAGAACATCAAATTGACAGTATGCAGCCTGGGTTAATGCGCCAAGCGGAACGATTCTTTATTTTGCAACAGATTGATACCCTCTGGCGAGAACACCTACAGGCTATGGATGCCCTACGAGATTCAATCGGACTGAGGGGTTATGGGCAAAAAGACCCCTTAATTGAATATAAACAAGAAGGATATGAAATGTTTTTGGAAATGATGATTGATATCCGTCGCAATGTTGTTTATTCTCTGTTCCAGTTTAAGCCACAACCTCAGCCACAACCCCAGGCAGTATAAATAAAACACTGTCTCTTTTCTTATATTTCTTTAAAGCCAGTAATCAGTGCTGGCTTTTTTTTAAGTATGTAATTTTATTCATATAGCCATACGTAAAAACGTTAGGACATTTTTGAAATACTACTTCCTATTTCCTATTTCCTATTTCCTACTTACGAGCCGATTAATATTAATGTCCTAATTTAACTTTGTACGGCTATATCTAACAGCGATCGCTTTTCGTCGAGATGAGATAATTTTCTTTTGTCTAAAGCATCTTATATTAGCGATAAAGATTTATATTAATCTTGAGTGTCTATACTCCTTCAACGGTTTTATTCTTCCTATATTTGTTGCTTAATCTATGTCTCATCCTCTCTACGTAGCTTTTGTCTGGCATCAACATCAACCTTTATATAAATCGAGAGAAGCAGACTCGGATGCTTGGGGACAGTATCGTTTACCTTGGGTCAGATTACACGGGACTAAGGATTATCTAGACTTGGTGTTGATGTTGGAGCGTTATCCTAAGCTGCATCAGACGGTAAACCTAGTGCCATCTTTGATGTTGCAACTGGAAGATTATGCCGAAGGAGAAGCGATCGATCCTTACTTGGCATTGGCTCTAACTCCCGAAGCGCAATTAAAGATTAAAGATAAGCAATATATTATCAAGCATTTCTTTGATGGTTATTTTCATACTTTAGTTGAACCCCATCCTCGTTATGCTCAACTGTATTATCAGAGACAAGATAAAGGTGCTGCTTGGTGTTTAGAAAATTGGACAGAACAAGACTATAGCGATTTGTTAGCTTGGCATAATTTAGCCTGGATCGATCCTTTGTTTTGGGATGATGCTGAGATTGCTGGCTGGCTCAAACAGGGTAAAGATTTCACCTTAAGCGATCGCCAAAGAATTTATTCTAAACAACGCTCAATTATCAAGCGGATTATTCCCCAACACAAACAGATGCAGAATCGCGGGCAGTTGGAGATTATGACCTCCCCCTACACTCACCCAATCTTGCCCTTATTAGCGGATACGAATGCGGGAAGAGTGGCAGTACCCAATCTGTCTTTACCTCAAACTCGTTTTCAGCGGACAGAAGATATCCCCCGTCATTTAAGTATTGCCTGGGAAATGTACCTCGATCGCTTTGAACAAAAACCTTTTGGTTTATGGCCTTCGGAACAGTCTGTCAGCCCCGCAATTTTGCCCTATATCAGCCAGCAGGGTTTTAAATGGATTTGTTCTGATGAAGCAGTATTAGGTCATAGTATTCAGCGTTTTTTCCATCGTGACGAAGCGGGTAACGTCTTTGAACCTGAGTTACTTTATCGCCCCTATCGTCTAGAAACAGAACACGGAGATTTGGCGATCGTCTTCCGCGATCACCGACTATCAGATTTAATTGGCTTTACCTATAGTGGGATGAATCCCCGCCACGCTGCTGCGGATCTGATCGGACATTTAGAAGCGATTGCCCGTTCGTTAAAATCTCATCAAGCTAATCCCGACACAGCACTACAAAAACCTTGGCTAGTAACTATTGCCCTGGATGGCGAAAACTGTTGGGAATATTATCCCCGTGACGGGATTCCGTTTTTAGAGGCTTTATACGAAAGATTGAGCCGTGATGAAGATATCAAGCTGGTAACGGTCAAAGAATTTATTCAACAGTTTCCCCCGACGGAAACTATACCATCCCAACAGCTACACAGTGGGTCATGGGTTGACGGCAGCTTTACAACTTGGATCGGCGATCCTGTCAAAAACCGTGCTTGGGATCTTTTGACCGCAGCCAGAGAAACCTTAGCTAGACACCCAGAAGCGACAGAAGAAGCTAATCCTGAAGTTTGGGAGGCTCTATATGCTGCCGAGGGTTCAGACTGGTTTTGGTGGTTTGGCGAGGGACATTCTTCTAATCAAGATGAAATGTTTGACCAGCTATTCCGCGAACATATTGCTGCTATTTATCATGCCCTTAATGAACCTGTCCCCAAAGAAGTTTATCAGCCTGTAGACAAACATGAAATAAAAGGCGATCGCCCTCCCCAAAGCTTTATTCATCCTGTTATTAACGGTCTTGCTGATGAACAATACTGGGATCGTGCAGGTAGAATCGAAGTTGGTGGCGCGAGGGGAACAATGCACCGTAGCAGTGCTATCCAACGGCTATATTATGGCTTGGATCACCGCAATTTTTATCTCCGTCTGGATTTTAAAGCAGGAGTCAAGCCAGGAAAAGATATTCCAGGAGAGTTACATCTACTTTGGTACTATCCAGGAGTGACAAATCATAATAGTCCTGCGCCGATCTCACTTTTACCCGATGAACCACCGCTAAACTATCATTTCCATCATCATCTAGGCATTAACTTAGTTACCGAATCTGTTTGGCTACAAGAATCCCACAGTCATGGTCAATGGCATATTCGTGCCTGTCGTGCTGAAGTAGCTTTCGACCAATGTTTAGAAATTGCGGTTCCTTGGGCTGATTTACACATAGAACCAGATTATCCGTTAGAAATACTGGCAATATTTGCCGATCATGGCGAATTTCATAGTTTCGTTCCAGAAAACAAATTTATTCGACTACAAGCACCTTGATTCAATGAGCAATGACTATTTGGTTTGTGGAATTTTGTTTAATTTTCTAGCCTTTATTACCATTGAACGAAAAAATTAGAGGGTAAATAGATATAAGTCTAAAATTAAATGCCAGAGAGAAAAAGGATTGGTATTTTAACCAGTGGCGGTGACTGTGCGGGATTAAATGCAGTGATTCGGGCGGTAACTCATTGTGCTGTCGATGTTTACGGTTGGGAAGTATTAGGAATTTGTAAGGCGACTCATGGCTTGATGACTCGTCCTCCTGAAGCAATTCCTTTAGATATTACCCAGGTCGATCGCCTCTTAACTATGGGGGGAACGATTCTCGGCACTACCAATAAAGGAGATCCCTTTGCTTTTCCCATGTCTGATGGTGAATTACGCGATCGCTCAAACGAAATTATTGAAGGATACCAACAACTAGACTTAGATGCTCTAATTGGGATTGGCGGAGACGGTAGTTTAGCTATTCTCAGGAAACTGGCACAGCAGGGAGGAATCAACCTGGTGGGTATTCCTAAAACCATTGATAATGACGTGGGTATTACCGAACGCTCAATTGGTTTTGATACAGCGGTGAATATTGCCACAGAAGCGATCGATCGCCTACATTTTACTGCTGCTAGTCATAGTCGAGTGATGATCCTCGAAGTTATGGGTCGAGATGCAGGACATATCGCCCTCAATGCAGGCATTGCAGGAGGAGCAAACATGATTATGATTCCTGAAATTCCCTATAAAATCGAAAACATCTGTGACCATATTAAAAAAAGACAGGCTAGAGGACAGGATTATTCGATCGCCGTTGTCTCCGAAGCTGTCTGTACTGAAGCAGGAGAGGTGCTAGAGCAAGGTCATTTTGCCGATTGTCGTCTTGGGGGGATTGGGCAATATTTAGCCGAGCAAATTACCCATAAAAGCGGTGCCGAGACGAGAGTGACTGTGTTGGGTCATACTCAACGAGGAGGAATATCTTCGCCTTTGGATCGCATTTTAGCATCGGCGTTTGGTGTAGCAGCAGTAGAGTTAATTGCCCAAGAAAAATACGATCGCATGGTTGCTTGGCAGGATCGACAAGTAACGAGTATTCCTATTGTGGAGGCGATTAAGAATTACCGCGCTGTAGATCCTCAAGATACGTTAGTGAAAACTGCTAGAGGTTTGGGCATTTGCTTGGGAGATTAACTAGACCAAGATTTTTTCTCTAAAACTGCAATAGTAAGATTTAAAGCGATCGCCGAGGTAGATAGCTTCGCGATCGCTTGTTTGCAACTTATCTTGATGTATTTCTGCATATAAGGCGATCGCATTTCGAGAATTTTAGGTAACAAGCTATTAACTATAGATTCATCAAAGCTCTTTATAATTGAAAATATGATTTTTATTTTTATATTGAGTAACTAATGAAGTCCCTACAAGATTATACGGTCGTTATTCGTCCCGACGATAATAATACTTTTGTGGCATACGTTCCTGCAATTGAAGGATGTCATGCTTGGGGGGAAACTTCCGCAGCAGCAAGAGCAGAATTAGATAATGTTTTCGCCATGATCCAAGAAGAATATCAAGAAATAGGGCGTTCTCTTCCTCAAGACTTTGAATTAGTAGTTAATAATGCCAGCTAAAGCTAAAGAAATAGAGCGAGTTGCCAAAAAACTTGGTTTTAAAAAAGTGGCGAGACCCCGCGTCGCCGAAAGGCGCAAGGGAATGCTCGCCAAGACAGAAAGGCAGTCATGCACGTTGGAAACATCCTGATGGGAGAGCAACTACTATTCCTATTCATGGTAAAGCTGAAATTGGTAGCTGGTTATTTCAAGAAATTTTAAAGCAAATAGGAATTACGGAAGAAGAATTTAATCGACTTCGATAATTAAGTAAAGCGATCGCCTTGATTTTTTATTTTATCTGTTGAATAAATTTTTGATGTTCGATTGTATTTAAACCTTGCTGTACTATTTTCAAAACTTCAGCCAGCTCATAATTTAATAAAGAATCAATCCCTAGCCATAAGCCAGGGAAAACTTCGCTTTTGAGCGTGTTTTTTTCGTCTGGTTTTAACTTAATGTACTCCCCGTCACTAAGACAAAACCAATCAAAAATGCGATCGCTGACTTGCCAAACTAAATATTCCTGTACCCCATTGCGACGGTATACCTGTAGCTTTTCCTGTAGATCGTAAGATGCCGTACTAGCAGCAATTTCCACAATTAATTCTGGCGCACCTCGAATGTAATCATCAACGTCTATTTGCGATTGTCCTCTTTCGATTCGTAGTAAAGCGTCAGGTTGGGGTTCGTTGTCTGCATCCAATCTCACGGTAGTATTATCGGCAAATTGTGTTCCTGGAGTGGCTGCACAATAAACTCCTAACCAAGTCATAATGTGTGCGTGAGGTTGTCCGTGAATGATTCTGACGGGAGATGCCATGTATACTCTTCCTTCAATTAACTCGGCTTTTTTAAGCTCTGGCATTGCTTGATAGCGTCGCTCAAATTCTATCCGAGAAAGGCGATCGCCATTTTCTAAAGGAAGTATTTTAGATTGATTAGTAACCATGACTATTACAAAGCATCTATTAGGTTTATTATATTCAAGCAGATAGTCTATGTTCTGCGTATTTGACCAATAGAATTAAAATAGAAATACTATGATGTGGAGGAAATAGTCTGACGCTTAAACATTTCCTTCAGTACTAAAGCTGGATCTACATAGCCGCCATTGTGCTTGAGTACCCAGTGTAAATGAGGGCCTGTGGTGCGTCCACTCATTCCAATACGACCAATTCTTGCACCTGCGGGAATTGTTTGACCCAAAGCGAGCCGAAGTCCCCCTTCGCGATCGAGAAGAAACCTGCTATTGCTAGAGTCTTCTACATAGCCTTCCATATGACAATAAACATGTTGCCATTCTCCAGATTGAATTGTGATTGATGTGCCACAGGCGGTATTGTCTGATAAGCTCGTGATTTTTCCACCCCACCAGCTCCGAATATAGCTACCGCGAGGAGCTGCTAAATCCAATCCATTGTGGAATTGACGCTCTCCAGTTACGGGGGAGATGCGATAGCCAAATGGGGAAGTATAAGATTGGAAGTTTTCTACAGGAAAAGAGCCACTTGCCCAAGCTGCGGAAACATTTTGAGAGATTAATGAATCTTTAGGTGATGCTTCTAATGGGATGTGTCCCCAGCCATTAAGTTTTAAGCTTATTAGACAAGTAGCTACAATGATAGTTAGCCAGCGAATATATCGAATTCTAAATAATTTATCGGTCATGAATAGTGGCTCAATTTAATAATAATTTACGCTTAACAGGACTTATTTAAGTCTAATTAGTCCTGTAGAGGGGATTTCAATATAAAATGTTTCTCAGGTTACAGTTAAGCAAAAAATAAATAATTTTTGAGTAATAACCAATAAATAAACTAATTAGATCAAAGATATTTTAATGAATACGAAATATTCCTACTAAAATATACTGTTAAATTATCTAAGGAGCAAGATAAAGGTAAGCGTTTATACGAAAAAATATCATAGCTTTTAATGGGGTATTGTTTATTAAAGTTTTTAAAAAGAGATTTAAACTTATTTCAGTTAACTAAGATACATTTAAAACAAGCGTTTAAAAAAATTATGCGAATCAATATTATTCCTTTTTCATTTGAAATAGATTCAGTCAGACTTGCTGGTAGCTGTATTTGGTCTCTAGCTCTTTATCTAGGTCTAGATTCAAGCAAAATGTGGATTGCTCATCAATTAGAAAGGTGGCTTAATTTCGCAGATGGATATTTGTATACTTCTACTAAGGAATTTGAAGAAACTCGTTCTGCTAGAGAGGCGCAAAATGCTTTTTATGCATCTGTGTTTAGTATTATTCCTTTTTTAATTGCGGGAGCAATAACTAATTGGGTTACTGAGATTAGCTTTGGGGGGAGTAGTTGGGCGATCGCTTTAGGGACTATGACCTGTATCATCTGCGGATTATTTGCCCTGGCTAATCAAGACTACGATCGGCATAGAGAAGAGGACTAAGATTCTGATTAACCATAATTAGTTTGCTCAATCCTCTGTTGCTCATGCGCTCTTTTAATTTATGTTTAATTTATTCGTAGAGCCAAGATTTTCTCACGGGTTCCCAATCTACTAATTCTGATTCATCAAACCAGAGTGCAACTTCTGCGGTAGCGGTTTCAGGAGCATCGGAGCCGTGAATCAAGTTACGTCCAATACTTACCCCCAGATCGCCACGGATTGAACCAGGTGCAGCAGAGACAGGGTTAGTTGCGCCAATAATATTTCTCGCAGCAGCAATTACATCTTCGCCTTCCCATACCATGGCAATGACTGGAGCAGAGATAATAAAATCAACTAAACCTTTGAAAAAAGGTCTTTCTTTGTGAACGTCATAGTGTTTTTCCGCTAGTTCACGGTCAACCTGCATCATTTTCATTCCTACCATGGTAAATCCCTTGGATTCAAAACGATGAATGATTTCTCCTGTGAGATGACGCTGTACGCCATCAGGCTTGATCATAATAAAAGTGCGTTCCATAATCTCCTCAATAATTGGTTACAAAATGTCACAAACTTTAGAGTAACCCAGATCGCTGTTGTTTTTAATTTTTTGTTGAGGAATTTAAAAACTCTGAAAAACTTTTAAAATAAAACAAATGAAAGATCTCAAACCACACCAAAGAGTAAATGATATTCTCTTAGCTCCTTTAGAAAGACCTGCTTTACAATGGCTTGTGGCCCATATGCCTGAATGGATTAACCCAGATATTCTGACAGTAATTGGTATTTTCGGAGCTGTATTAATCTTTGGTGGTTACTTTTTTTCCAACCAAAATTCAGTATTTCTTTGGGTTGCTAGTCTAGGATTTATAATCAACTGGCTTGGCGATGCTCTCGACGGTAGTTTAGCTCGTTATCGCAAAATTGAGCGCCCAAAATATGGTTTTTTTGTCGATCATACAGTGGACTCATTTAATGAAGTGTTAATTGTCCTTGGTCTTGGTCTTTCCCCCTACGTTAGTTTCAATATCGCTTGTCTGGGATTGATCGGTTATTTATTGATGTCGATCTTGGTCTATATTCGTACCTATGTAAGTGGAGTTTTTCAGCTTTCCTATGGCAAACTAGGCCCAACTGAAGTCAGAGTAATTTTGATCGTACTCAATACAACTATGTATTTCTGGGGGATCCCAGATATCAAGCTTCCTCTGGGATTAAACACCATTTATGATATTCCGATCGCAATTTTGGCGGTAGTTTTAGGCATCCTCTACACTTTTAGCTCAATTAAAGAAGCGATCGCCTTGGCTAAATTGGGAGAATAAATGATTAATTTCCATTCCCTTCTCGATAACGCTCCATAGCTAAATCAATCAAGCGATCGACTAGTTGAGGAAAAGTAATTCCTGTCGCTCCCCAAAGTCGGGGATACATACTGGTAGAAGTAAAGCCTGGGATAGTATTTATTTCGTTAATTAAAACTTCTCCTGTCTCTTCAACATAGAAAAAATCAACTCTCGCAAGTCCTGCTGCATCTACGGCTAAAAAGGCGTTGATTGCCATCTCTTGAATCTGTGAAATAACTGTATCGGGAAGATTGGCAGGGATATGTAGCTGAGCTGCACCCTCGGTATATTTAGTTTCGTAGTCGTAGAAATCGCTATCAAAGGTAATTTCCCCCACTACTGAAACTTGAGGATGATCGTTACCTAATACGGCACATTCAACTTCTCTGGCGTTGACTCCTGCTTCAACGACAATACGGCGATCGTAACTGGCAGCATTATCTAAAGCGGCTTCTAATTCTGAGCGCGATCGCACTTTGGCAATACCGACGGATGAACCCAGATTAGCGGGTTTAACAAAGCAAGGATAGCCCAATTTGGCTTCAATATCATCACAAAGTTTGGGGAACACACAAGGGTTAGAATAGACTTGGGATCTATTGACGGCGACATAATCTACCTGGGGTAATCCTGCTTGGGTAAACGCCATTTTCATCGCAATCTTATCCATACCCAACGCCGAACCTAGTACCCCTGAACCGACAAAAGGAACCTTCATCAGGCTAAGTAAACCCTGCACGGTGCCATCCTCTCCATTTGGGCCATGTAAGATGGGAAACCAGACATCAATCTCCGAATAGCTGCTTTGTCCAACAGGAGCCAGAGAAGAAAAGCCCGCCGTTGTTAGCTGACTGCTTTTTTGCTCTTTTTGTTCATCTGTAGTAGTGTCTTCTTCAAGTAGTAAAGGTATTCCTGAAGTTAATACTTGCTGAGCGAGTTTGCTGGGTTGCCAGATGCCCATTTTATCGATATATACGGGTAAGACATCGTATTTACTTTTATTATCCCCTTGTTCTAATGCAGAGGCGATCGCTCTTGCTGAAGTAATGGAAACCTCATGTTCTCCCGAACAACCACCGAATAGTAAACCGACTTTTTGCTTCACCATAGTTATATCCCCAAAATCTCACCAGTAATGCTACATCATCTTGCAGATTTTGGTTAGTCATACTAAATCCTGTTGATATAAAACAGGATTTAATATTACGTAAGGCTACAGTTGCTAGATTGCAACCTGAAATTAGCAAAGTCGATCGCCTGCTGGAAAGTAGCTATTTTGGACTCGATCTGGGCTACTTGGATTTCGGTTAATAGTTCGCCGATCGCCCTAGAAGGTTTGAGGTTTAATTCCCGCATCAGATCGTTGCCTGTAACTAAACACTGAGGATGAGCCACGGGATCTGTCGGATCTAAATAACGCTCAATTAAAGGATCGATGATTCTTCTGGGTATTGCTAAAGCGATCGCTCTTGCCATCAAAATGGAAAAAACATCTTTAACTGCTAAAAACCAAAAATACTGTTCTCTCAAGCTCATTTGCTGAGTCATCTGTTGTAACCCAGGCAAATGCTTGAGGGTTTTGGTTACGGCTTTAATTTGAGTACGGGCATACTTTAAATTAGTTAATTCAGCTTCTGCCATGTCTGCTGCGTTGGCAACTACCACCGATAATTTAGCTAAGATAGCTAACTGAGGTATTTCTAAACCAGATTCAAGGCAAAATTCAATTCCTCTAGTTATAGCGTTTAACTGTGCCAAATCTACTCCCTGACTATTTGGTAGCCAGAAACTGAACAAACCAGACTCTATCGCTGTGGCTAACCATCGATCTCCTTGGGGTGCAGTAATCAAGTAATTTAATTCTGCTTGGACTCTTTCTGCTGCAACCATTTTAAGTAAGTCAGCGCGATCGCCAATTGCTTTTTTTGTCTCTACTTCTAGCGTAAAATTTAGCTGTGCAGCCTGACGATAGGCTCTAAGTAGCCTCAAGGGATCGTCTTCCAGGTTTTTAACCGCAACCATCCGCAAGACACCCTGTTCTAAATCTGCTAAACCCCCTAGAGGATCGACAAGCTGTTGCGATTTAATATTGTAGGCGATCGCATTAATCGTAAAATCCCTACGGTTTAAATCTTTCTCTAAACTTGTCCCTACCTGGTTGGCTAAATCTAAAGTTCCTTGGTCAAATACGACTCTGGCAATTTCTCTGGCTTCATCCAACACCACAAACCCCCCATGATAGAGACGAGCAAACCGTTTAGCAGTGGCGATCGCTTTTTCGGGTAAGACAAAATCTAAATCTAGGGGGATTTTATAACGTTGCAACAGAGCATCTCTAACCGAACCTCCAACTAAATAAGCGCGATCGGGCAACTGAGTTAAATCGCCAGGGAAATCAACTTGTGCTAAATATGATTTGATTTTTTCTACGCTCATTTAAACTTATTTAACTAAACTTATCTAATCTATTGCTGTCTGAGCTAAATTAACAATTAAAGCATGAAGTCCAGTTAGAAAAACATCTCAACATTATGTGTATCTGTATTAACTGCCATTATGTAGATCGCTGCCAAACCTATAACGCAGTAGAAACCCAGCATCAACAACCGCACTTAACTGAAAATCCTACCTTTGAACCTAACGAACCTAGTATCAACGTCAATATTCGTACCGTAAGCGATACCATTGAAATGGAATGGGATGTAGTAGGTTGTAAAAGCTTTGTTCAAGAAGCTGGAAAATGGTCAAGTCTTCGCCCTGGTGAAGCCGTACCTACTTAAGTAATGGGTAATGGGTAATGGGTAATGGGTAATGGGTAATAGCCTGCCTACATGGAAACTTGATTAGTAATCACTAACACATTGACACTATTACTAAATCCACGTCATCATAGAGGATAATATTAATCTTTGTAAAGGCGTTGGATGTCATTTGAATTTTTCTCGTTAGACACTTTACAGGAACTGGCTCGCCTCTACGGTTACTGGGCAGTTTTTGTCGGAATTGCGCTGGAAAACATGGGAATTCCGCTTCCTGGCGAAACTATCGTCATTGTGGGCGGTTTTTTGGCTGGTAGTGGCGAATTAAACTACTGGTGGGTTTTAGGTAGTGCGATCGCTGGTGCAGTTTTAGGGGATAATTTTGGCTATTGGGTTGGTCGATTTGGTGGCTGGCAATTTGTCCTCAAAATCGGTCGCGTTTTTCGCATTCAAGAACAGCAACTAGAGCAAGTAAAAGACCGCTACAGCCAAAATGCAGTGCAGGCGGTTTTCTGGGGTAGATTTATCACCTTGTTGAGAATATTCGCTGGCCCCTTAGCGGGAATTACTCGAATGCCTTACGGACAGTTTTTAGTCTGTAATTTTGGTGGTGCTGCGGTGTGGTCAGCTACCATTGTCAGCATTGCTTTCTTTTTGGGTAAGGCAGTTTCTTTAGAACAAATTGTCAGTTGGGTGGCCCAAGTCGGGATCGTGGCATTGTTGCTCGTAATTATCTTACTGTGTACGCCCATCATTTGGGAATATGGGCAGAAAAAGTTTTTTGCCAAAGATTAATGTGGATAGATCGACTAATTATTCACTAATTAAAGTATCTTTAGCGCTTTTTGGTTGCCGTCTGATCCTTTCCTGACTATTTACATAATCAAATTGTTGTTGATTAGAACTTGACTCAATTTTAAGCAGAATTTTCGGGCCAGACTGTGCCAAGCGAACAATCATACCATCTAATGCAGTTGTCTTCTCAACGCGCTCACCATCAATATAAGTACCATTAGAGCCAACATTAACTACTTCCCAGTCGTCTATTGCTGATTTTCTAATTTCAACATGATGGCGCGATACTACGGCACTATAAAGAACTACTTCATTATCGGTGGCACGTCCAATTCTAATAATCGGTTCGTCTTCAAATTCCCAGCTTTGAACCGCTATTGCTTGAAGAGGATGTAATAAAGTTAGTGTAATCACAGATTTGTCTTAGTAAGGAAAGTTAATGGTCTAAAATCTCAAACAGCTGCATTTTGTTTTCGGTAGACTCAGGAAATTTTCCACATAGCGTATTTTAATTGATATAAATATAGGCTGGATCAATTTCGTCGTCTTAATACTAGCTGATGAAAACAATAGTGTCCTTTATTTGATTTAATTAAATCCAAAAACTGTGGCATGACAAAACTAACTAACGCCAGTTCTTATTTTCCAAGTCTCTAATCTGACGTTCCAGGCGATCGATCCGTCCTCTCAATTCATCCATTTCTGCTTGGCGAGGAACTCCCAAATCTTGGAGCATGTTTTTCATTTGTCGCTCTGCTTGTTTCTGAACACTGTCTGAACCAGTATTAAGCTGAGACATGAGATCATCGACGAAAGATTTTGCCTGTTCTGGGTTGATTTTGCCGTCTTTAACCCACTCTTCGCTAACTTGCTTAATTTTCTCGGCCACCATCGAAGTCGTACCTACTCCCAACATCATTAACTGTCTAAGCCAGTCGTTATTATCCATTTTTATAAATCTCCTAAATTTTATTTATTATCTTATTAGATCCTGACATCCTCCCGACTCTGATTGCTACGCAATACAAAGCGGGGTTCCCAACTCAACCACCAAACTTATCCAACAAGTTTTCACTTATCGAACAGAGGTTCAAATGTCCTTGGGCGTTCATTCGGGAGTGTCCCCCCCTACTCAAATGTTCCAATCCTTTTGCCAAAAGATTACGACTGGCGTTTTCGTCCCTGTCGAGAATACAACCGCACTCACAAGCGTGGGTTCTTTCAGACAAAGACTTGAGGACAATTCGATGGCAAGAACTGCATTCTTGGCTGGTGTACTGAGGTGGAACAGCAATGACAATTTTGCCAAATACTTGTCCATAATATTCCAACCACTCAAAAAACTGTCTCCAAGCCGCGTCACTTATACTGTTGGCAAGACGACGATTCTTGACCATATTACGCACCATCAGTTTCTCGAACACCACCAAATCATTAGATTTGACCACGCATCTTGCCAATTTCACGGCAAAATCTTTACGCTGGCGCGAGACTTTAAGGTGCTTTCTTCCCAGTTTGTTAATTGCTATCTTTCGTTTGTTAGAACCTTTAACCTTGCGACTTACTTGTTTTTGCAGACGTTTAAGAGCTTTTTCCGATTTTCTCAGATGACGAGGATTTTCAACTTTGTTCCCTTGATTGTCGGTATAGAAGTGTATCAACCCAACATCAAGAGCAATTACTTGCTCGGCTGGTTCGACGAATTCAAGTCGGTCAATGGCAACACAAAATTGAGCGTAATACCCGTCTGCTCTACGCACAACTCGAACTCTTTTAATTTGTTCAGGTTGATAGTAGTTGAGATCGTTTGCCCCAATCATGCGAAAACTACCAGCCTTAAAACCATCCGTGAAAGCGATAGATCGTCTATCCTCAGAGAGTTTATAGCCAGTAGTTTTGTATTCAACAGAGCGCGATTTTTTGAATCTGGGATAACCTTTTTTCTTGATAGCTGAATTTTTACAGTTGTCGTAGAAACGCTTAATTGCAGCCCACGCTCGTTCGGCAGATGCTTGACGCGCTTGAGAATTAAGCTTTTTTGCCCATTCGTATTCTTTAGCCAACACAGCACAGAGAGCAGACAGATTGTATTGTCCGACACCGCGATTGTCCATCCAATGCCGAATACAACTATTTCTGACAAAACCAGCCGTGCGAATCATCTCGTCAATGACCGCAAACTGTTTTGTCGAACCTCTGAGCTTGGCTTCAAGTACTAACAAGACCAAATATCCAAAATATCTTATGGAGTTATTTTACCATAAAGTCTGCTGGCGCAGGTTTGTTTGTTGGTGAGGGGCTGTGGTCGGAGGAAACCTCCGAGCTTTATACGCCCCGTCGAAATTCATCTCGTCGCTGAATCAAAGATTACTGCGCGAGCCTTCTTTCGACATTAAAGGTAAAATAACCCAATATAAATATTATCGATCTTTTTTCCTAATTAAGAATTGTATGGTTATTGAGTGGCTCAAGTTTATGGTAGATTCAGCAAGCCGAGAAGAGTTTATTCAGCAAGACGAGAAAATTTGGACGGCTTCGTTGTCTACTTATCCTGGCTTTCTGGGTAAAGAGGTTTGGATTGAGCCTAATGCAGCAGGTAAAGTAATTTTTACAATTCATTGGCAAACTCGTGAACAGTGGAAATCAATCCCCGTCAAAGATTTAGTTAAGATTGAACAAAAGTTCTCTGCCGCTATGGAAGAAATGAAGATTAAATACAAAATGATTGAAAGTAAAGAATATCAAATCCGTAAATTCCCCTCTAAGCAATGAACAATGAGCAGTGAGCAGTGAGCAATGAGCAATGAACAATGAGCAGTGAGCAATGAGCAATGGACAGTTCTCTGTAGGGTGGACAAAATTTACATTTAACCATACCCGATCAATCAGTTAATTTTGACCACCGCATTAAAATACAAGCTTCATCAGTAATCAGTAATCAGTAATCAGTAATCAGTAATCAGTAATCAATCATGCCTAGCTGTCCCCAGTGTCACAAGCCTGTAGATGCTCAGGCGCTTAGTTGTCCCTACTGCGATAACCCACTAAAAGCTTTTGGTCATCCTGGTATGCCTTTATACCAGTCATCAGATGGTACAAGTTTATGCGATCGCTGTACTTATCATTTAGACGATACCTGTAATTTTCCCCAGCGTCCTCACGCTAAAAGCTGCACCTTGTTTCATGATGCGTCTATTCCCTTGGTTGAATCTAAAGATATCCCAACTAGTCAACTAGGCTGGCGAGGAATTAAAAACTGGCTCTATCGCTATCGGGGATTAATGGCGATCGCTTTATTAATTTTAATTAGTGTCATTATTGCCCTAAGTTCAAGCTAATTAGTAATTAGTAATCAGGTCTTTTTATCTAAGCGTGCTGCTGATTCAAGTGCTGCTTTGTTTCTGGCTCTTTGAGCATATTGCTTGAGGTGTTCAATATCTATTCCGCTGAGAATGCTTAAATCTTCTAATGCTATACCTCGCATTAACATCTCCACACACCAAGTCTGCCGTGCTTGCTTTATTCCAGGAGGCTCTCCTTGAGGAGTAAGCAGATCGCTAGTTAGATTCCGCCAAATTGCCTGTAGCTCTGCTGCATTCATAGCTTCACCTACATCATTGATAAAAATTGCCGCCTGTTCATCCTTACGGCTTTTTAACCATTGAATTAAGGGATTAATAGTACTTGAGCCGTAGCGAAAACCCATAACCCATTGATTAAGGGGAACTTGTCGTTCATGGCCATAATTTACCTGAAGAAGATGCTGCTGTGGTTCTACGATAGAATGCGATCGCTCTAAATGCAAAACTTCAACTAAAGATAAACCCGAGCCAAACAGGACATAGATCAGAGCGTATTCTTGCTTGCCTGTTCTCTTGGCTTTTTTAAATAGCGATCGCACTAAACTAGCAGGTAAATCAGCGATTTCTGCTGGCTCAACTTTGACAATACTAGTTTCCGTTACTCTAGAGGTGTCTGAAGTAAAAGAACCCTGTAAAAATAAAGTTACTAAAGTATCGAGAAAGTTGTTGTGATCTGTCCAGTAATTATAGTCTTCTGTACTTGATTCGACGATGAAATAGCCAATTAGCGAGAAATTAAAGAGATTAACGATTTGTTCTGGGGTTAAATCGCTGGATAAGTTTTCTTTGGCGATCGCTTGTTCTAGATACTGCGCCACATAACGATTTGCCTCACTCAAGCCTTTACCTAACGCGATCCTATTTTCAACAGGGTAATTACCTGCTTCTCCTATAATAGAACGAACTAAATCGGGTGCTTTATTTAAAGTTCGTAAGCTTTCTTGCGCGTATTCTTGTAAAAAGTCGGCTACGTTATCTTCAGCATTCGCCTGTTCTACAAGAGCGTGAACTAGTTTAGCAAAGACCGCTGAATCTTGAATTACGGCTAAAAGCAAGCGGTACTTGTTGCCAAAATTACGAAACAATGTTACCTCATTCACCTGAGCGCGTTCGGCGACGGCTTTGGTGGTAGTTTCCGTTACTCCTCTTTCGGCAAATAAATCTAGAGCTGCTTCAATTAGACGTGCTTTGGTGGATTTTCGCGGAGTAGACATATTAAAGATAAGAATTGATATTTAGAAAACTGATGCAAAGCTTTGGTAATTTTGCTGGGTTCCACAGTTAATAAACGACAGTTAAATATGGGAATTTTTGCTGGGGATTTTTTAATTGTATTAGTACCGAGTTACTCAAACGGTTATATTTCAACTATTTGTCGATATTTTAACTAGATCAATTTTGCTTCTGTTCACAAGTTTAAACCAAAAGAATGTAAGTACCGCTTGCATTGTCAAAAATAAATTGTTACACTGAGATATGTAAGCGACACTTGCAAAAGGTGAGAGAGTCCGCGATGCTTAAAGAGCTAAGGGAACACTCTAGTTATTATTTAATACCTTTAGATATTAAGCCTAGTAAGAGTCCTACAGGGTTCGCCTCCAGCGTAACCACTCAAGCTTTGTAATTTTAAATAATCTTAGGACGAGTTTAGTAATGACACAGCAATTGATTGCTCCCAAGAGCCAGATATCGGCTCAGCCAGAAGAAAAACTACAGCTATGCTGGGTAAACATTATTTTCTTTGGTGCTTTTCATGTAATTGCCTTATCCGCACCCTGGTTTTTCTCGTGGTCTGCTTTAGGAGTAGCAATTTTCTTCCACTGGCTTACTGGTAGTATCGGTATTTGCTTGGCATATCACCGTATTTTGACTCACCGCAGCTTGGAAGTTCCCAAATGGCTAGAACGAATTCTAGTTACCTTTGGCGCACTAGCATTACAGGGTGGCCCGATTTTCTGGGTAGCAGGACATAACCTACACCATGCTCATACAGAAGATAATGACAAAGATCCCTACTCAGCAAAGAAAGGTTTTTTGTGGAGTCATATGGGTTGGTTAATGTACAAGCAAGACAAGTATTTTGACTACGATCAGTATAAAAAGAATGCACCCCGTGTCGATAGAGATCCCTACTACCGTTGGTTAAACAGCAACTTTATTCCCCTACAAATTGCTTTAGGTCTTGCTCTATATGCTTTAGGTGGTTGGTCTTGGGTTATTTACGGTGTCTTTGTTAGAGCCGTAACTCTATGGCACTGTACTTGGTGTGTCAATAGCGCAACTCACTTCTGGGGTTATAAAAACTTTGAATGTGAAGATGGTTCGCTTAATCTTTGGTGGGTTGGTATTATAGCTTACGGCGAAGGCTGGCATAATAATCACCACTTCAATCCCCGCGTAGCTAAAGCTGGTCAACGCTGGTGGGAAATCGATGTGACTTGGTGGGTAATTCGAGTATTACAGGTTCTCGGGTTAGCTAAAAAAGTCGTGTCTTAAGTAAATTGCTTAAAAATTAAATAAGATAGAGATATTAAGCGATCGCTTTATTGATTAAGGCGATCGTTTATCTTTTAGGGCTTTTTATTAGTTAGCGATAAAACTTCGATCATCAACAAATTAAAAGATGAGCTACCCATAAAGTCATTGTTTCCTTACATAGCTTGGAAGTATTGAGTTTTAGTATCAATTGATACTTAACAGCATCCTAGCTAGCAGTTAAGTTAGAGAAATAACATTTATCTATAGTTTTTTAATAAAGATAGGGATTTAGTTACTAAGCGAAGGCATTAAGATTTAAATCTTCAATTCTTGACTTAGCCCCGACTGAGGATTGGCAAATTTGTAGCTAGTAAAGGGTCTTAATTATCAATGGTAGCGATGGGTGTATTTCCAGCCATCTATTCTACTCTTTCACCCCAAGCCTTAATCGAAGGTGTATTGACAGAGTATGAACTAGGAACGATTAATCAGTGTCTATTCTGGCATCGAGGTCTGAGTGACATTTATCTCATCGAAACAGCGCATAAGTCCTATATTCTCAAGATTTCTCATCACCATTGGCGTTCTCAGTCAGAGATCCAGTTTGAGCTTGAATTTCTCGACTTTCTCAATCAACATAATTTGCCCATTGCTAGTCCTTTAAAAACTAAGTCAGATGCGTTGTGTGTCACTATTCATGCAGTAGAGGGCGATCGCTATGCTGCTCTCTTTCCCTATGCTCCAGGAGAAATTCCCCAAGGCGATCTCAACCTTGAGCAGAGTATCATCATGGGTGAAACTTTGGGCAGACTTCACCAAACCTCTCTTCAGTTTAGAAACAGAACTTCGCGTCAATGTCTCAACTTGAAATATCTATTAGACGACTCTGTAGCAACGATTAATCCTTATTTACGGAATCATACTCAGGACAAGTCTTATTTGCGAGAAACCATTTACCAGATTAAACAGCAGCTAACCTGTCTGGGAAAAACTGCCCCACTATGGAGTGTTTGTTGGGGAGATCCCCATAGTGGTAATGTCCACTTCACTACAGATAATCAAATTACCTTATTTGATTTTGATCAATGTGGCTATGGGTGGCGTGTTTTCGATCTGGCAAAATTTTTACAGGTGTCTCTCAGCGCAGGAATTAATCGTAAGGTAAGAGATGCCTTTTTTAAAGGTTACGAAAATGTTCAGCCATTAACTGAGGCTGAAGTAAATTCGCTGCAAGCTTTAACTCAAGTGGCTCATATTTGGGCTTGGGCAATTAGCATTAAGGCTTCCGCAGTTCATAATTGGTCTAGGTTAGATGACTTTTATGTTAGGCGACATCTAAACCAGCTTAAGAGATTAAGTAGTCAAGACTGGCAGTTGTTTTAAATGTTTAATTCAGTGTGAGCAAAAATTTTTGACTATCAATGTTTTTGACACGTTTTTAGATTTAGCTTAGATTAGCTTAAAATTATGGTTTAAAGTTTAATCATTAAAAAGCCGACGTATCGCTTAATATTGAGCTAGCCTATTAAACTGCTCTTTAAATAACACCAGCGACTTATAAACGGATGGATTTAGATTTTACTGACGCTTCTTCTTTAGCTATAATTGACCGCCAAATCGGCGAAATTGGAGAAAATATTACTCCTGCTCAATACGAAATAATACGTCAGGTTGTCTATTGCACTGCCGATCTGGAATATCAGTCTCTACTGAAATTTTCTCCTGGTGCGTTGGCTAAGGGTGCAGCAGCACTGACGGCAGTTACGCCAATTATTGTGGATGTACCAGAGATTCAGGTAAGTATTGTTCCCAAGCTGCAAAAGACTTTTATTAATCCCGTATACTGCTGTGCCACCACTAGTAGTCATGTGGCAAAAGATGGGAGTAAGGCTTCTAAGGGACTAGAGATTTTGGCTACAAAGTATCCCCAAGCTATCTTTATTATTGGTCAAGATCAAGCTGCCTTGTTGACCATGATAGATCTGCTCAAAAATAAAGTTATTGAGCCTAGTTTAGCGATCGCAACTCCACCTATGTTTATCAAGTTGGAAACTAAGCAAAAACTCAAAAACTTTGATTTTCCCTACATATATATTAATGACCAAAAAGGTGGTGCTAACATCGCTGCGACAATTTTTAACAGCTTGATTAGATTGGCATGGCAAGCAGAGAGAAGGAATTACTGATTGATTACTGATTACTGATTACTGATTATTTGCCCTAAAGGATTCACTAAAGGACTGATTAGCGATCGCGTCTTTTAATTCTCGGATTAGTTTGGCGACGTACTCTGGGGGGAGTTTTTCCGCCTAATTGACGGCTAACTTCGAGAAACACATCTCGTTGGATATAAGGATACTGTCCAATCCAAAGATCTTTTTGTGGAAGATAGGCATCGGAAATTTTGTTAATTTGACTGAGATCTAGTTTGTTTGACAACACCAGTAATTCAGCCGTCTGTCCTGGTTTTATTCCTTTATGAATACGCTGTAGGGGAGCTTGAACCTCAACCTCAAAACCTGTTTCATCCCCTAATGCCAAGTTGATCCAGCGTTCGCGATTCTCGACAATTACTAATTCCCCCCGTTGATTAACCGTTTCTTCCTCGCCAATCAATTCTTCTGTTAGATAGACATCTAAAACTTTGCCACGCCAAAAGCCAGAATACTTAAAACGACGACTGGCAGAATTGCGTAGGCTTGCTTGGTATACGGGACACCATAACCAGTAAAGAGCGACAATTCCGCCTAACAGTAGAATTAGAGCCTCTCCCTGATTGCCAACCAGCGCATTTAAAATTAAAACTACGACTACACCAATAAAAGAAATTAAAAGTCGATTTAATACATCAGACCACTTGCCCCAATAATAAGCATATTGTTGACCAGTAGCAATGAGGGGAATTAACTGTTCTGTTTTTTCCCTGGTTAAAGGCTTAAGCATTTGTAATTACAGTGAACAGTGAGCAATGAGCAGTTACATGGAGACTTGATTAGTAATCAGTAATCAGTAATCAGTAATCAGTTAGCTACAGCATACTAAAGGAGGCATTAAACGGCAGATAACCTGTTTTAACACCATTGCCGTCCAATCTATATCCGCCTCTGTAGTATCTCTACCCAAAGTTAAACGAATTCCTCGCTTTGCTGCTTCTGGGTTATAACCCATCGCCGAGAGAATGGGACTGGGATTTAATTTACCGCTATGACAGGCAGAACCTGCACTGATGCCAATACCTGCTAGATTTAGTTGTCTGACGATAGTTTTGCCCGTAATATCTTTAGCTCTATCAGCAAAGCGATCGCTTAAAATAAAACTCGCATGATGGGGAAGACGATAGATCCGATCTCCTGTAGTTTCTAAACAAGGATAGTCTGCCATGAGATCGAATAGGCGATCGCGCAGGCTAATTAGACGAAAAACTTCGGTTTGCATCTCGGCTGCTGCCAACTCTGCTGCAACACCTAAAGCAGCGATCGCTGGTAAAGCTTGTGTTCCTGAACGAATGTTGGCTTCTTGTCCCCCACCACCAAGTAAAGGTATAAGTTGAATTCCCTCACGGATGTATAAAGCGCCTGCTCCTTGAATGCCGTATAGTTTATGAGAAGACAAAGACAATAAATCTATCCCCAACTGAGCGACATCAACAGGTAAACGCCCTGCTACCTGTACCGCATCGGTATGAAATAAAGCGCCATGTTCTCTGGTAATGGCTGCTAATTTTTCGATTGGTTGCAGTGTCCCAACTTCACTTTGTCCATAAATGACTGATACTAAAACTGTATTGGGTTGTAATGATGCCTGTAAGTCTAAAGGATTGACCCGACCGTAGCGATTGACAGGCAGTTTAGTTACTTGCCATCCCCATTGTTTTAGCAGCTTTACAGGTTCATTAATCGCCGAATGTTCAATGCTAGAAATAACAACATGCTGTGGTGTGCTGTATTGTCTAGCTACCCCCATAATCGCTAAATTATTAGCTTCTGTCCCTCCAGAGGTAAAAACAATCGATTCAGGATTAAAAGCATTGAGTAGTCCTGCTACCTGCATTCTGGCTGTTTCTAGAACTGTTGCCGATCGCTGTCCCCAATCGTGAAGACTAGAAGGATTTCCCCACTGCTGTTCAAATACAGCTTGAGCTGCGGAGATTGCTTCTAGACGAGGTTTCGTCGTGGCACTATTATCTAGATAAATTTGCATACAGTTATTATTTACTCACTTCTCAATCTAGCTTAAAAAGAGCTATGTCTACTTCTGGTTATATTGTCTCTTGCTGAGGATATTTTAAACTATTCATTGAGATATATTTTTAATTTGCTATTAGTAGCTATTTATAAGTTGTGTTTTGCTTGCACAATGAAAATTATGGAAATTAACACAAAATATCCTGTTCATGTCGCAAAATATATAAAGCAGTCAATGGAGTTTGGAAAATGTTGTCATACGCCTTAGCGATCGCCGTAGCCATCAGTAGTCTAGTGCTGTTTTTAACCGCTTTTTTGATGTCTGGGATTCACCGCAAGGATGACTTTCTCTGGGGTGCGGTAGGATTATTTTATGCTTTAGTGCTGTGGTATTGCGCTCGAAACATTACAGGGGCAGTACTTTTAGGGCAGGCTGCTGCAACAGTGTTACTAGTTTCTTATAGTTGGCAAACGATCAAATTGAGACAAGCGATCGCTAATCCTCCAGAGGCTAATGAAATCCATAATTTCTCAGTTGTCGGCAGTATTAATGGTTTATTGAAGCGTAGAAAACCTCAAGTTCAGCCACCTGCTAAACCTCTCACCAAAACACCTACGCCCAAGGTAACAGAAGAAGATATTGCCATTCCTGAAACTCCTGTTGAGATTTCTGAACCAGCTACAACTACTACAAAAGCTCAAGATCAAGCTCAAGATATTAATCCTCCTGTTGCTAATGAACAAGTTAATGTTCCAGATGCTAAACCTTTATTTGAGGTAGTAGACAAAACCACCCCAAGTAGCACGGAAGATCCTAATAATCAAGTATCACAACCAGCAAAAACTGAACTATTGCCATTCCCAAACAAGTTACCCGAAGTTGTTAAAACAACCAAAATCGAATCAGTAGAGAACGAAACAGCTACGGATAATCTAGATAGTCAGCCTGTATTAGAAGATAGTAAACCTGAATTAGAAACTGACGATGTCTCTAAGGAAGCTGCTAACGAAGTAAAAGATTCAATTCCAGTCCAAGAAGTTGAGCCACAACCTGAACTAACTTCCCCAGAAACAGCAAAATCTACCAAACCTAAATCAGCTCTTGATTCTCTAGAAACAGTAGAAGTTGCAGAAGTATTGGAAGCAGAATCCGATCGTCAATCTAATAATAGAGAACCAGATCGATTTAACATTATTGAAGTAACTACTACCGAGATTAATGTTACTACCGAGGTCATCAAAACAGACCAAAATCAAGATAGCGACTCTAATTTTAAAGAAGTGTAACCAGTAAAAAAAGCCATTTAAAGAGTATCTGTTCACGATCGTCACCTACAAACGAGTTACATGGGCAGAACTCCTCGTTACCCAATAGGTAATATCATCTTTAGTAATTCTATTTGATGATTTTTCATCTTCTTGAGCTTGACGAATCTTCTTAAGTTGCGATGGGAACAAATTTTGTAAGAAAAAATTTACTGTATTAGGCTTAAGTAATCCCTGTTGAATAGCGGCATCGCCAAAACGCAATGAATTTGCGCGTTGTTCTCCCAGTATTTTTTGGATATCGGATTCGCTGAGTAACCCTGCTTTATTCAAGTAGAAACCAATTGGATGCTCGATTCTAGTATTAACTAATTTGAACCAATCTTGAACAAAAAAGTCGGCAGTATCTTGCTTAATCCAGCCTCGAAGGGCTAGGATTTCTCCCAGACGCATATCTTCGTAATAAGCTTGATCTCGAAGGGCAACTTCTAGCTGAGGAGTAGTAATTAGATCGGCTTCTTGTAGAATTGTGCCAATTGGTTTGAAAGTAATAAATTTAGACATCAGAGTTATTAAAAGTAGCAGTAAATTTAAAAGTTTTTTTAGCTCTAATTCTTAGTTTTAAATTAACTAATGATTAATTTAATTAAAAAAAGGTCAAATTAATCAACCAGAACTAGCTATTGAAACTTAATTACTTGGTTACATTAGATAAGCAGCATGATGCTGCATATGATCCTTTATAAAACTACTAATAGTAAAGTAGCTGTGATCGTATCCCTGTTGCCAGCGTAAATTTAGTTTTTGTCCGACTTGCTGACAAGCTTGCTCAAAATTTTCGGGCAATAATTGTTGCTGTTGATAAAACTGATCTTCAGTTCCCTGATCGATTAAGATTGTAGAGTTGAGCTGAGTATGTTTGACTAATTCACTCGCATCATATTCTGTCCATGTTTGGCGATTTGTCCCTAAATAAGCCGTAAACAGCTTCTCTCCCCAAGGACACTTCGTTGGTGCTGCAATGGGTGCAAAAGCGGACACAGATCGATACTGCTGCGGATTTTTGAGGGCGCAAATTAACGCTCCATGTCCTCCCATCGAATGACCAAAAATGCTTTGCCGATCGGATTTGACGGAAAAATTATGCGTAATTAAATCTGGTAATTCTTGAGTTACATAGCTATACATCTGATAGTGCTGTTGCCAAAGATGTTCTGTGGCATCGACGTAAAATCCCGCACCACTACCTAGATCCCAAGTTTCATTTTCTCCAGAAATACCCGTATTGCGCGGACTAGTATCGGGAACAACTAGCATAATGCCTAATTTTGCAGCATATTGCTGTGCGCCAGCTTTGGTGATAAAGTTTTCCTCATTACAGGTCAATCCAGATAAATAGTACAGTATTGGTACTGGTTGCCACTTCGCCTGGGGAGGAAGATAGACAGCAAAATTCATCTGGCAGTTACAGGTAGATGATTGGTGGGAGTAATAGGCAACAGTGCCATCAAAACAGCGGTATTCAGAATTAAGCTGGAGAGAATTAGGCATATAAGTAGGTAGGTCAAATTAATTAGAAGATGCTCTGGTAGGGAATTAGGGAATTAGGGAATTAGGGAGAGATAACTAATTACCACTAAAATCTATCTTGTTTTTGGTTTTATATTTAATTCCGCCTAGCTATTTAATTTAAAATCAAAAGTCTGATTATTTCGAGCGATCGCTAATAGTTGTCGATCATATTTATCAACTCGCTTTCAACAGTGTATTTCTATACAGTAGATATAATCTGCATTAGACACAATATATATTATCGGTTTCCCTCTGCATCCTAACTTTAAAATATATGCAACCCAAAATTATTATTTGTGGCTTGGGACGCACAGGCTCTAAAATTTATAGCCTACTGAAACAGCAAGGAGCAGAAGTAGTCGCAATTAGCAATAATTCGCTTCATCCTGCCAGCAAACAAATTATCGTTGGCGATCCGCGAGATAACGTTACTTTAATTAAGGCGGGAATCAGACAGGCAAAAACGTTAGTTTTAGTACATGACGATGATGCTTTAAATTTGGCAATCTTAACCCAAGCCAGGGTACTAAATCCTCAAATTCGGATTATCAATCGTTTGCTGAATCATACATTAGGCGATCGCCTTGACTTGACTTTACCAGACCACTTCACCATGAGCGTGGCAGCACTAGCCTCTCCGCTGTTTACTTTTGCTGCTTTGGGTAATAAGGCGATCGGTCAACTCCAGTTATTCAATCGTACCTGGCCAATTCACGAAGAAGTGATTGAGACCGATCATCCCTGGCTAGGCAGAAAACTCGAAGATTTGTGGGTAGACCCCAATCGGATGTTGATCTACTATTTACCCGTTCACGAAGAGATCGATCTAGTTTCGGCAATTACCCAAGAAAAATGTCTATCGGTGGGCGATCGCCTAATCGTCGGGACAAGACCCCAAATGCTGACTAAACGTCGTTCTTGGCGCAAGAAACTATCCAAGGCAATTTTCAATCTTCCTCGCTATCAGCAATATGCTCGTCCTGTAACTTTAGTCAGTTTGGCATTACTAGCAGTTATTTGTGCTGCAACCTTAATCTATGTCAGCATTAATCTCCAGACATCCTTCGCTGATGCCCTTTATTTTTCTGTAGGTATGATTACGGGAGCAGGAGGGAAGGAAGAAGTTGCCGAAAATTCAGCAGACTATATTAAAATCTTTACAGCAATCATGATGATCGTCGGTGCTGGAGTAATTGGTATTTGTTACGCCCTAATTAATGATTTTGTCTTAGGTAGTCGGTTTCGGCAGACTATCGACGCTGCCAAAATTCCCCGACATAATCACCATATTGTCTGTGGTTTAGGTGGAATGGGTATTCAAATTACTCGTCAGCTTCATGCCCAGGGACATGAGGTAGTGATCATCGAATCCGATCCTAATAACCGTTATATTCGTGCTGCGCGTTCTCAAGGCATCCCCGTAATTATTGAGGATGCAAGTGTACCCTCCAATTTAAAGGCGGTGAATGTGACCAAAGCTGTAAGTTTAATTGCCGTTACTAGCCATGACACCGTGAATCTAGAAATCAGCCTGACTGCTAAAGCTTTGTCACCATATTTAAAAACCGTGGTGCGTAGCGGGGATCCCCAGTTTGCTCAATCAATGCAGGACGTGTTTGAGTTTGACCACGTATTGTCACCTGTCGAATTAGCTACCTATTCCTTTGCTGCTGCTGCTTTGGGAGGTAGGATTCTCGGTAATGGTATGACTCAAGATCTACTATGGGTAGCTTTAGGCACCATGATTACCCCCAAGCATCCTTTTTATCATCAAACAGTCAAAGATGCTGCCATGAAAAGCGATTTCGTGCCTTTGTATCTAGAAAGACAAGGCTACACTCTGCATGGCTGGCAATTACTCGAAACTCGCCTGCAACCCCAGGACGTTTTATATTTAACCATGCCTGCCAGTGGTTTAGACCAACTGTGGCGCACTCCTAACTCCGACGATGAACTACTCGATCGCCTTGAAGATAGTTTAATCAATTAATTATTTTGGTAACGAAAAGAAAGCGATCGCTGAAATTGAAAACCTGTCATCAGGACAACAAGATGCGATTACGCATTTGCGCACCCTACAAGTTACGATTATTTTGTATCCAAGTTAGGAAAAATAATTTATGAGCTTTATTTTAGAGCGTGAAACACCGCTTTAGCTTGGGCAGCAAATAATGAACGTATGTCTGGATGTAAGTGATTGAAGCCTTGCTATACTGAGCATCATCAATTATCAAATTTAACAACCTAAATTTAGCTAAAATATGCAGCCTACTGACCAAAGTAAGTTTACTGAACAAGCGTGGGATGCGATCGTAAAATCTCAAGAAGTTGCCAAATTATTTCAGAATCAAAACTTAGAGGTAGAGCATTTAATTTTGGCAGCGATCGAACAAGAAGAATTGGCGATCGCCAATATGTCGAGCAATGCTATGATATAGTCTGCCAACAGATGCAACAGGAACTAGATCGATTAGTTCAAGATAAATAAGTTTCTGGCTTCAAGCCAGGTTATTACTAAATTCAGTCTGTCTGACTAAAAGCATTTTTGACCGTCTTTTGGACTATGGAATCGTTCATCATAAAGCTATGAAAAACTGGTAGCTGAATTATCCGATCTTGATGAGATAATCGAGTTTCATTGAGGGCAACTATACCGTCATTAAGCTCATCGCCAAAGGGACTCCAGAAACCCCGTAACCCTCCAGTTCCCGCCACAATTGTGTAAGGAGATTCAATTCTTGGCAAGGATGTAAAGAAGTCTGGATTAGTTAAATTCAATCCACATTGACCTGTCCACCATCTAAATGGTGCTAGTCTCCAAGCGCGTAGGGCAAGACGGGGTAGTTGATTTGGTGTGCCTAACATGACAATATGTTGAGGCATTGCTAGAGAATTCAATCCCAAAGCTGCTCGTACCAGTAACCCGCCTAGAGAGTGGGCAACAATTCCATAATCACCTTGACTTGCCAAAGTTTGCAGACGAACTCGTAGACGTTCCACAATGCAATCAAAGGTTTCACTGACGGCTAAATAGCTAAACTGCTCCGTTGCCCATCCTGACTGTTGTAAGAACCATTCAAGACTAAGTAATGATAAAGATGTTCTACTCAGACCATGAATTAACAATATTTTCATCTAACGTTTTGATCGATCAGTAGGAAAAAAGAACTACTTGCTTGCATACTAATAGATTCGCGAGCGCATCTGGGAGTTTCCTGACATTTTTTAAAAAACTATTATTGCGGTCACAGTAAGTAAAATTCGATTGAAGTCTTATTTTTATTTACGTAGTTTTTTGCGTGCCACATCTTCCTTGGATGATTTATATCATGACTTGTATTTCGTGTTTTAGCAATTTCTGTGTCAGATTCTAGAGTATTAACTTTCTTTGTATTATTTTTTTCTACTTTCGTATATTGTTGAGAAAATATTTTATTCTGAACTTCACCTAAAAGAGAAGTTACGATATCTTGTTCTGAACTCATTAATACAGACATAAAATGAGTTAACCGTTCTTTGCTATATTCATCCCCTCGATCAACGCGAACAAGATTACGGCTAAAATAGTCTTGAGAAATAGAGATCGAATTCTCATTTAACTGTTTTAGAACATAGTTAGTCAAAACAACCGCTTCCTTAAATTGAACCAAAATCTCTAAGGAAGGGTTTTTATCAATTGATTCCATAAGAGAAATCAGTTCGTTCTGTAGTCTAACAGCTAAATGGAGTGCATCTTTTTCCATTTCCGACTCAGCTAATTTAAGATTTAGATCTTTTATCTGCTTTTGACTTCTGTTAGAAAGTTCGTAATAACGTTGCTGTAACTTATCCCGACTGTTAATTAATTCTGTATTAACTTTTTCATATCGTTTGACAGCTTGTCGATCTTTTTCGTTAACTGCTTGGGTTGTGAGTACACCTGCGACTGCGCCAGCAGCAGCGCACGCTGCCATAATTAGAGGTAACATAAATGACTCCTTAATTTATTTCTTTTTCGTTAACTTGGTGGTAAAAGATTTTGCTTAGAAGCTTTGAGTGATTGATGTGGTAGGTTTTGAAGCGACTGATAAATTTGTCGAGATTCCATGTATCGTTGCATAGCAGCCTGTACACCTGATTCACGAGGACGATTGACAATCACATCAGTCAATTGCTGTTCTTCATCTAAAACAGACATGCTTTTTTCATGTTCATAGATTAAATCAGCTTCCACTTGACTGAGATACTGCAATTCTTGCTCAGTCATGGATTCGTAATAAGCTCTGACTTCTTTTTTGTGGTCATCAAGAATCTTGAAAAATTCGTAAGTTAAACCAACACCTCCCGCCACCCACAAAGCAGGAGAAATTGCAGTAAGAGCGATCGCAATAGGGGGATAAGCTGTTGCTACAGTTGTGACAATAAAAGCAGTTCCACCACCGACACCACCACCAATCAGTGTTTCTTTACCCGTTTCTTTTGCTGCATCTTGAGCAGAAATTTCCCCTCTAACAACCCGAAGTCCATTTCTTAGCATCGAAAAGGGAGCAGTTGTAATTGCGCCTATGGCTGCGCCTTTCGGTGCTGCCTGACAACCTGCTTTAATTGCTCCAGTTAAATTTTCCAATTGTGCTGTCAAATCGAGTTTTACTTGTTCATGAGGAGTCATATTGCGACTGCCACGAGCGCGATTAATCGAATTGTTCTCCCACTTGATATTATCTGGATTACTAGAACCGCCATGCTTGTGAGACTTTATGTGACTGGCATCTTTATCTGATAAATATTCCTTGACTTTGTGAGCAGCAGATTGTCCATCTACGCCTGCTCGTTGAGATGGCGGAACTTTATCCAACATTTGTAGTGTTTCAGCATCAGTGCGTCTGTATCCTGTACCACTACGTATTCCGCCTCTACGTAAATGATTTATTTTTTCGGGAGTGAACTGAGCGATATCTTCTAACTGAGCATGATAAACCTTAGAATTAGCAGCAGTATTAAACGCTGAATTGCGTTGAGAATCGTTTGACATTTATTTAAAACTGTTATTTTTTCTAGTTAATCCTCTTTATTGGCTGAAGCGTGTGATTTAAGTCGTCAGTTAAGGAATATTTTGGTAACTAAAGATTTAGTGATTTTTTTAATAGAACAGGGAACACTAATTAAGAAAAAAGAATGAAGATTATATATGCGAAATCAGACAAATATTCTAATAACACTTATTTTACTTGGTTCAATAACTGGATGTAAACAAAATTAGAAAAGAAGAAGCTTTTTTAATAAATGAATGGGGATTTATCTATACTAAATTTAGCGAAGTTTGGCGTCCCGATAACTGTTGATAAAGTTTATTTAAGAATTTATATTTTTTAATTAATCGTTCATATTCGCAACTTTTCAAAAGCAATTGTAATTGTGTTTGCCATCTTAAAGTGCGATCGCTAGATATATCAATCCTAAAATATCGGCTGATGTTTATTTATTTAGCAGATTTTTCCCTAAATCGCTAAATCTAGAAAATGCGATCGCACTGCAAGTATCAAAGTAAAATAGCCCTAAAGGACAAGCGATCGCTTTTGTTTTCAACTTAAATTTATTCGTTACAATTGCAACTTGTTTTATCTCAACAAGATTTAGATTAACTTATGGTCTTTGCTTTCGACAAAATATCTAAAAAATGGCGACTTTTGCTGTTAGCCATCTGTACTATGCTGTTTCTAATCTTTGGTGCAGCTTTTAAATTGAGTAATAGTTCCCAAGTTATTGCTCAAACTCAAGCAACTAATACCCAAACTAATGCTGCTGTTTATCACTTCAAAATCGGCAAGTTCAACGCCATGACTGTAAGTGATGGTAATTTAAATATTGCTCCCAGTTTCTTTCTTCCTAACGCCGATCCTGCTGAAGTAGAAAACTCTCTTGACAATAGTTTTTTACCGACTAATAGCGACTATTTATTTTATGTTAATGTTCTTTATGTCGATACAGGAGAGCATAAAGTCCTGATTGATAGTGGCGCAGGAAAGGCTTTTGGCAATACTGCTGGTTTTTTGTCGCAAAATCTTCAAGCTGCTGGGATTGACCCAAAAAGCATCGATACAGTCTTAATTACTCATGCTCACGGCGATCATATTGGCGGATTGGTTGCAGCCGATGGTAGTTTCACTTATCCTAATGCGGAGTATTACATTTCTCAAGCAGAATGGGATTTTTGGACAGATCCTCAAGTTAGCTTGCCTAATTCTTTGGTAGACGACAAAACTAAGCAATCTGCGATTCAAGGAGCGCAAAAGACGTTGAAGGAAATTGAAAATAAGACAAAGTTCTTTGAATTTGGAACTGAGATCATTCCTGGAATTCTTGCCACAGAAACGACTGGACATACTCCAGGACATACATCATATTTGATTACTTCAGAACAGAATAAACTAATCGCCACTGGGGATATTTTCTACAGCGATCCGCTAAATTTGGAACATCCTGACTGGGAAGTAGCTTTTGACGCTGATGCTGCCAAAGGTTTAGCTACTAGAAGCAAGTTTCTCAACGAAGTTAGTGAGTCCAGAGTGGAATTGTTAGTCCCTCATATGCCTTTTCCAGGTTTAGGTCATGTTAGCGCGGAAGCAGATCGCTATGCTTGGACACCTTCCTGGTGGAAATTCGATCCTGCTTGATAAATAACAGGTAATTGGAAATAAGAGCGATCGCTTTAATTTAGATAGCGATCGCGTATTCTAACGAACAATTTTAAGTTGTACACTATGTAAAACAATATTGGTATAGTACGTGAGTAATATTTTACAGGCGATCGCAAATATCGTTGCTCATCCCATTCCTGATATACTTAATTACTACAAAAATATTAGTAACAATCGGATTAACCAAGTTGGTGATGCACTAGAAGCGTTTATCAAAGATGCTTTTGCTAATACTATTAGTGAAGTTAATCTCGCCAATAAATCAGATATATACAGCGAAACTTTTTCTTGGGTAGGCAATTCTAACAACATACCAGATTTAATTCTCAAAAATGGTGATGCTGTAGAAGTTAAGAAAATTGAATCATTAAACTCGCAAATTGCTTTGAATAGCTCTTATCCTAAATCGAAGTTACTGAGTGACGATCCGATGATTGCTAGTGATTGCCGAACTTGTGAAGACTGGACAGAAAAAGACATTATTTATGCGATTGGAGTTTTTAAAAATAAAAAACTGCATCTTCTATGGATGATCTATGGAGATTGTTATGCAGCAAAAGCTGATTATTATCAAAGAATCAAAGATAAAATTTCGACTGGTGTGAATGAAATACAGGGTGTAGAATTTTCTGCTACCAAAGAATTGGGTAGAGTAAATAAAGTAGATCCATTAGGAATTACTTATCTAAGGATCAGAGGAATGTGGGGTATTGACAATCTAATCAAAGTTTACAACTATCTTCCTTTGGAATATGAACCTGATTCTGATATTCAAGTGATTTCCATAATATCAGAAAATAAATACCTTTCATTTCCTGAACAGAGTAAAATCATGATTGAATCAATATCTAAACCTAAATTTAAAATACAAGATGGTAAAATTCAGTCTCCTAATAATCCAGCTAAGAAGATTAATGTTAAAATTATCAGCTATGCAAAATAATTTTTAAATAAATAGATAAATAACGAGTGAATATCATATCTTTATTTTCTGGTTGTGGGGGGTTAGATTTAGGATTCAGCAAGGCTGGATTTAACGTTATTTGGGCTAATGAATACGATAGATCTATTTGGTCAACTTATCAATTTAATCATTCAAAAACTAAACTAGATAAAAGAGACATTAGAACTATAAAATCAAACGAAATTCCTGATTGTATCGGCATAATAGGCGGGCCCCCTTGTCAAAGTTGGAGTGAAGCAGGTGCAGGAAGAGGAATTAATGATACTAGAGGTCAGCTATTCCACGATTATATTCGGATCGTTGAAGCAAAACAACCTCTTTTCTTTTTGGCAGAGAATGTTAAGGGAATTTTAGCCAATAAACATACCCAAGCATTTACCAATATATTAAATCAGTTTAGAAATTTAGGTTACGAAGTTTCTTATCAGCTTTTAAATGCTAATGATTTTAATGTTCCCCAAGATAGACAAAGAGTTATTATTGTTGGCTATCACGAAAAATTAGGCGGTATATTCAAATTTCCGCGTCACAATAATCCAGGTTTATCTTTGAAAGATGCTATTTATAATTTACGCCAATTTGAACCAATAAAAGTCAAAGATAAAATTAAAAATGCTAATAATATAGTTCCTAATCATGAATATTTAGATACAAGTTTTTCTAGTATTTATATGTCGAGAAATAGAGTTAGAAGTTGGTCTGAACCTTCTTTTACTATTCAAGCAGGAGGAAGACATGCTCCTATTCATCCTCAAGCTAATAAAATGATTTTTATTGAAAAAGATAAGCGTATTTTTGATCCTAATTCTTTATCTCCTTATCGTCGATTATCAGTTCGAGAGTGTGCCAGAATTCAAACATTTCCTGATGAGTTTATTTTTAAGTATGATTATATTGCTCACGGATATAAAATGGTAGGTAATGCAGTTCCAGTTAACTTTGCTTGGATAATAGGCGAACAAATTTACAGAGATATTAAAGAATATTTAACAATAGGTTCATGTAGTAATGTTAGAGATACTAAGTTAGTGAATCAGTTGACATTACTTGCTCCTGATTGAGAGAAAAAAGTATAAAAATCAAAATTAACTCTAGATCATTTTTATTCAAATAGGCAATTCGCCAAAGGGTGTCTATAATCCGCGCCAACCTCCAATTCTTGCCATAATTGTGTAAGGAGATTCAATTCATGGTACGGATGTAAAGAAGTCTAGATTAGTTAAGTTCAATCCACATTGACCTGTCCACCATCTAAATGGTACTAGTCTCCAAGCGTGTAGGGCAATTAGCAATATTTTCATCTTCTTTGACTATTGATTTATAAAAACCTTAATAAAAAAATACTGATGATCTGTGGCTACGTTCGTTAAACTGCTGGTAGTGATTATTTTATTTATTATTACAGTTACGGATAACCTTCACTTTATATAGATGCTCGTTAATCTGAAAATCAATAATTTTGCTCTAGTTGATTCCTTAGAACTTAATTTAGACAATGGGTTAAGCGTTTTAACTGGGGAGACAGGAGCGGGGAAATCGATTATTCTCGACGCAATTGATATGGTGTTGGGAGGTAAGGCAACTAGTCGTATGATTCGCACAGGTAGCGATCGCTCTACGATTGAAGCTACTTTTCAAGTTAGTCCTAGTTTAACTAGTTGGTTAGAGGCGCAGGAGATCGATCCCCTGGAGGAAGATACTTTAGTTTGCAGTCGCGAGATTGTGGTTGGTAAAACTAATTTGCGATCGCGCAGTCGTGTTAATGGAGTATTGGTAAATCTTCAGTTGATGGCTCAATTGCGATCGCGGTTGGTGGAAATTACGGCTCAGGGGCAAACGGTAAACTTGTTGATTTCTGAGCAGCAACGGCATTTATTAGATGCCTATGGTGGCAAGGCGATAGGTAAGTTGTTAGTTCAGGTTGCCCAGGCTTATGAGACAACACAGGAGGCAAAGAGGGAGTTAAATAAACGGATTCAGTCGGAACAAGAATTGCTGCAACGACAAGATTTAATTAAGTTTCAGCTTAAGGATTTAGCTGAGGCGGAATTAACTAATGAGCAGGAATTGGATGAATTAGAACAAGAACGCGATCGCTTATCCCATGTGGTTGAGCTACAGCAATTGGGTAATCAAGCCTATCAAATGCTATATGAAGGAGATGACGACGCACCAGCGGGAGCGGATTTGTTAGGTAAGGCGGAATCTTGTCTGATGGAGATGGTGGAATATGATTCTGAGTTAAACCCAATCTTGGAAATGGTGCAGTCAGGATTAGCGCAGATTGTCGAAGCAGGACAACAGATTAATAGCTACAGTGAAGGTTTAGAAGCCGATCCAGAGCGTTTAGAGGAGATTGAAACCAGAATTAGGCAGTTAAAGCAGGTTTGTCGTAAATATGGCCCAGATTTGGCGGATGCGATCGCCCTTGAGCAACAGCTAAAGTCAGAATTGGCTCTAATCACAGGGAACGGACAATCGATTGCAGCTTTGGAGGAAACCTATCAAGCCGCTTTGACACAGTTAATGCAAGAATCTGAACAGCTTACTCAATTGAGGCAAAAGGCAGCGACTAAATTAGAAAAGCAGCTAGTCAAGGAATTAAAACCTTTGGCAATGGATAAGGTGGTGTTTGAATGTCGCCTGATTAAATGTTCGCCGACAGCGATGGGTGCAGACAAGGTTGTTTTTTATTTTAGCCCCAATGCAGGGGAAGCGATCCAGCCTCTATCCGTCATTGCTTCGGGTGGAGAAATGAGCCGTTTCTTACTGGCATTAAAAGCCTGTTTTACGGGTGCGGAGGAGAGTTCTGGGACTTTAATTTTTGATGAGATTGATGCGGGAGTATCAGGGAAAGTAGCTCAAGCGATCGCCGAAAAACTATATCAGCTTGGTAAGCAACATCAGGTGTTGTGTGTAACTCACCAGCCATTAATTGCCGCAATGGCAAACGGACATTTTAAAGTCGAGAAAACTATTATTGAAGAGGCTAGCAAATCTCAACCCCACAACGGCAGCAGCATCGCCGATATTCGGACAGTAGTACGAGTCAAATCTTTAGGCAATCACCAAGTACGAGCAGAAGAGTTAGCTCAAATCACAGGAGGACATTCCGCCGAAGATGCGATCGCCTTTGCTGAGTCTCTACTAACTAAAGCTGCAAAATATCGCGCTACTCAAGGAAGGTAGGTAGTAGGAAATAGAAAGTAGGAAATAGGAAATAGGAAGTAGTATTTCAAACTAACTTGTAACCAATACAGGGCAAGAAGAGAGATTAATTACGCGGTTGGTGACGCTTTCCGCAGCAGCTTCTTCATCGATTAAGCCTAAACCCCGACAACTCATAATAATCAAGTCGGCATTAATTTCATCGGCAACATCGCAAATGGTAAAAGCGGGTAAGCCTTCTCTTTCCAAAGTTTCGGCAGAGATTCCCTGATTAGCAAAAAATAATTTGGCTTCTTGTAGCAGTTTTGCTACCTGCGGTTCTGAACTCATCACGCCATCCTCTTTGGTTTCGACTACAGAAAGAATAGTTAGTTTACTTTGATGAGTTTTAACCATATCCGCCGTCAGTTGAATTCCTTGGCGCGCTTCTCTACTTAATTCGATGGGGAATAAAATATTTCTGAACATAAAAAAATATTAATACTAGGTAATGATACTGCTGCAATGAATCATTGTGTCAGAAAAGCCTCTGCTGATTCAGAAAATTTACCAATTTTAATTATTAATGTCAGTCTTAATCTCAGTTTAGCTCTACTTACGGCTTAAACGATCGCCTTGGCGACAAATTAAATCGTAATCGCAATAACGACAGGCTTGACGATCTGTATCAGGAGCAACGGGATAATGTCCTTGGGTGAGATGACTTTTTACCTGTTGGGCAAAAGCTGCTAACTCGGCGGGATCTTTTTTTGGACGACTAATAGTTTTTTGTTGTGTAAGTGAATAATAGGCTGCGGTGTCAATCACTTCATCGGGATATTGCTGGGCGATCGCTTCTGCCAAAACTCAGAACTGATAACCTAGATAATATAAAGTTCGCTTTTCAATCAATGATTAAAACCATAACTGCCACCTTTGACGGCGAATATTTACTTCCAGATAATCCTGTAGACCTTCAGCCCAACCAACATTATCTAATCACCATTCAACCAGAAACAGAAACTCAGACTCCTGAAAGCGGTTGGTCAGCAATAGAAGCTATGGCTGGAACAGTAGAAGCTCCTGCCGATTGGTCGATAGAACACAATCACTATTTATACCGTAGTCCAAAACAAAACTAGTTAGCTTGCTTGGTCACTGTTTACTTAAGATATATCTGCCCATATTTTTCAAAGATCACAGATAAGAGGATCGAGAGATTTTAAAAGCAGATTCGTGAATTTGCGCAAATCCGCCAGCTTTCCTATTTATACATTTAATTAGAATGAATCCTCAACCTTTTGCCACAATTCAATTAGCAATTGCTGTCGCTGAAATCGAACAATGCTTTCCTGTAATGTCACAATTGCGATCGCATCTTGGTGCCGATAATTTTGTTCAACAAGTGCAAATTCAGATGGAGACTGGTTATCAACTGGCTTATATCCATGATGCTCAAGTAATAGGGGTAGCAGGGTTTGAGATCGGTACTAATCTAGCTTGGGGAAAATATCTTTATGTAGCAGATTTAGTAGTAGATGATCGAATGCGATCGCAAGGTTATGGTGAAGCATTATTTATCTGGCTAATCAAATACGCCCAGAAGTATGACTGTCAAGAGTTTCATCTTGATTCAGGAGTCCAAAGATTTGCTGCTCACAGATTCTATATCCGACACAAAATGAACATCTCTAGTCACCATTTCTCTCTTAAGCTTTAGCAAATTAAATAATATTTTTGCCAAAAGCATCCTTTAGGATAATATTTAATTGCCACCACGTTACAGGATCGTGATTGTTCCTTGTTTCCGAGGTGGCTTTTTTTTGTTTAGGATTTGATATTGATTAATGTTCCCATGAGCAAGATAATGATGCTGGAAAACACTCCATAGAGAATTTTAATCCATTTACCATCGTTGACTAGTACGGCTTGACTAGTCTTAATATCGTTAATTTCTTGTTTGATAGACTTGATATCTTCTTTAATCTCTGCGAAATCGCTAGAAAAAGTATTGAGTTTGTCTAAAACTTGTTGTAATTCTTCAGTGTTAGTCATTTATTTTTGATTGGTGATTGTTTTTGTTTCTAGAACAAATTTCTTGGTTCTAACTCTATGTTAGCAACATCTTTTGTGACGACCAATAGCTAGCTGCAAACCACGAACTATATAAAACTTTGACATCACCTGGGATTTAAGTCACATGACGTTTCTATATTATCGAAATATTCTGGGTTGCGTAGTATATTTAAACTAATTAAAATATGCCCAGAAGTACAGAAGTCAAAAGTATTTACCTACTTCCTACTTCCTACTTCCTACTTCCTACTTCCTATTTCCTACTTCCTACTTCCTATTTTCTAAAAAACAGGTGGTTTTCTCATTTTAATCACCCTGGCTGGATTACCCACCGCCGTCGCATAATCGGGAATATCCCGAATAACTACTGTCCCTGCACCGATGGTACACCACTTACCGATACGGATCGAAGGAATAACCACTGCACCAGCGCCTATATGCGTTCCTTCTCCCACTTTGACATGACCACACAAAGTTGCATGGGGAGAAATATGAGCATAGTCGCCAATTTCATTATCATGATCGATGCTAGCTGCTGTATTAACTAATACATGTCTACCTACTTTAGCTGCGGATTGGACGATCGCTCCTTGTAAAATTACTGTTCCCTCACCAATAGTCGATTTAGCCGAGATAATCGCTGTACCGTGGATTGCTTGACCATATTCGGCATTAGTCCGTAACATCAGGTCTAATTCTGCTCTTCGTTGGTTATCGCCGACGCTAATAATTAAAGGTGCGTCTAATTTCGGAAACGTTTCTCCTTGAACTCTAATCCCCGAATCGATCGCCATAGTGGTCAATTTTGCCCCCAGGGGGAGATCGTCAAACACGCCCAATACTTCTACCCCAAGACTGTTAAGAATATCGGTAATCACCTTAGAATGACCACCTGCTCCGTATAGATACATAAAAGATTATTTTTAAAACAGACAAATATGAAGATTAACTGACAAAATCAACCTGTAATAAAATTTCTTACAATTTAAGATATTTAAAATATTAGCTTTAAGCGTGGTTTAATTGCCCACCTTCTTTAAGTGGGATAAGACAGAGTGGGGATTAAATCCTCTACTATGTAAGCTTATAGCTTTGCGGTTTAAGATATTTAAGCTAATTTACCATTCTGGTGTTCTTGAAGCGAGATGACTTAATGAATAGTAAACCTCCTACTAATGGTGACAATTCCAAATCACCCGTCAGTAAAGCTGTTACTCAAGCAGTGCAAAAAATTCAGTCTAAGGTTAATTTTAATGCTGCCAATTTTAAATCAGGGACAACAACCCCAGAATTGAGAATTAAGGAAGCGAACGGCAAAAAACAAAAGTATCCATTAGTGGGCGATCGCTATACTCTAGGTAGAAGTTCTCGCTGTGATATTAGTATCCGCAACCCTGTAGTTAGTCAGACTCATTTAACTCTCAAAAGAAACCGTAAAAAGCCCCGTTCCTTTATTATTCAAGACGAAAAATCGACTAACGGCATCTATCGCGGTAAGCGTCGGCTGCAAACGCTGTCTTTGTTTCATGGAGAAAGTTTTACTCTAGGGCCTCCAGAATTGGCTGCTGGGGTTACTGTCGAGTATTTTAATCCGCCTCCTTGGTGGATCTACATAACTCGCTACGCTCTTTATAGTTTAGTGGGCATGTTGGGGCTGTTCCTATTGTTCCTCAGTATCGAGTGGATTAAAGTACCTGTCTATCCAATTCCCCAAGAATCTACTCTGCCGATTGTGGTTTATGCCCAAGATGGTGAAACCCCCATTAATCCTACTGCTAGCAATAATACTCACCACGAGCTAAAAAAACTCTCAGATTTTTCTGCTTATTTACCCGATGCGCTGATCGCTTCGGAAGACAGTCGTTTTTATTGGCATTTTGGTGTCGATCCCATTGGCGTGACGCGGGCATTATTAATTAATTTTACATCTTCTGAATTACGTCAAGGCGCAAGTACCTTAACTCAACAGCTAGCCCGTAGTCTGTTTCCTGAAGTGGGCAGACAAAACACAGCGGGACGAAAACTGCGCGAAGCTCTAGTCGCTTTGAAACTTGAAACTTTTTATAGCAAAGATTTTATTCTCAAAACCTATCTTAATCGAGTCTATCTGGGTATTGGTAGCTATGGTTTTGAAGATGCAGCCCAGTTTTATTTTGACAAGTCGGCAAAGGATCTAGATCTTTCAGAAGCAGCAACCCTAGTGGCTATTTTACCTGCACCAAATGCCTATAATCCTGTCAAAGATTACGATACTGCCATTGCCTTGCGTAACCGCATTATCGATCGCATGGTTAAACTTGGCATGGTGGACAAAGAAGAAGCAGATCGGGCAAGGCGATCGCGCATTGAAGTAAGTCCTAGCGCTCGTGAAAGTTTCTCTAGTGCCGTAGCTCCCTATTTTTACAGTTACGTGATTGATGAACTGCAAGAATTATTAGGCTCAGACGTAGCGAGGGAAGGTAATTTCATTGTCGAAACAGCCCTTAATCCGACATTACAAACGCAAGCGGAACAATCTCTAGAGTCTTCTATCAGCAATGATGGCGATCGCCTGAGCTATTCTCAAGGGGCATTAGTGACATTAGATCGCCAAAACGGTAATATCTTGGCTTTAGTTGGCGGTGTAAACTACGGAGAAAGTCAGTTTAATCGAGTAGTGCAGGCAAAAAGACAGCCTGGTTCAACTTTTAAGATCTTTGCCTATGCAGCAGCGTTAGAAGAGGGGATAGATCCAAATACAGTATATTCTTGTGCGCCTCTTTCTTGGCAAGGACAGGAGTATCGGGGTTGTGAGCGCAGCAGTGGCGATATCGATCTGTACGAGGGTTTAGCCCAGTCGGAAAACGTTGTTGCCCTGCGAGTGGCTCAAGATGTCGGACTATCAAAGGTTATGGATGTAGCGCAACGATTTGGCGTAGCCTCTCCCCTCACAGAAGCTCCTGGTTTGGTTATCGGTCAAAGTGAAGCTACGGTTTTAGAAATGACTGGCGCTTATGCCACGATCGCTAATGACGGTATTTGGAATAAACCCCATGCCATCAACCGTATTTTGGATGGTAGTGACTGCAAAGATCCCAGGAAAAAAGATACCTGCCGACCAATTTATACCTACGAAGATGACCGAGAGACTTATCATGATGCGATCGCTCAAGATGTCACCGATCAACTGACAGAAATGTTGCAGGTGGCAGTAGAAGAAGGTACGGGAAAAGCTGCTTATATCGATCAGGGTGAAGCAGGCAAAACTGGGACAACCGATCAAAACGTCGATCTTTGGTTTATTGGCTATTTTGAAGATCAAGACTTGGTAACAGGAATTTGGCTAGGGAATGATGATAACTCCCCTACTAGTGGTAGTAGCTATCAAGCAGCTAGTCTGTGGGGAAAGTATATGAAGCAAGCCATTATTAATTAACTCCTAAGAAACAAATTAATCTGCTGAGGTTGGGAAAAGGGAAAAGGGAAAGTAGTAGCGATCGCTCTACAAGTAAGGTTTAAATTTATTTAAGTAGTACAAAAAAGAGGAACTATAACTAACTCTAAACTTTTCTGTAGGATTTAATTCCTTATTTGGCTCAACTTTATCGAAATGTTCACGCCACTTTAATCCCCAGTTCTCTAATTCTTTCGAGTTGAACTTAAATGGAGTATAGCTGAAACTATAGTCCATAAAACCATCTGAAAAAGAATACTTTATATATTCAAATTCTGACTTATTTTGATTACTCTTTTCTGTAATCCTAACTCCATGTTTGATATAATTTGCAATTTCTGAAGCCAAAGTCAATATTGGTAAAGCGAGATCATAGTTTAAAAAAATATTTTGAGAAATCATATGTTCTTCAGTTAGCAAATAATTTTTAATATATTCCTCTGGAGTTTTGGCTGTTTTATAAGCTGTAATATCTATGTCTTTGCTCCAACCAGCTTTTCTAAGACAAGCTAGGGGAAAAACATCTTTAATATTGTTTTGTTCTAACTCTCTACTATATAATCCCAAAAATTCTAATCTATCTGATGAATCAAATAATACCCATGTTGAAGGATAAAAAAGTAACTGCCTTTTATGAAAATATCCACTTATAAGTGTGATGTCAGTCATCTTTAAAAGAGCAATTTTTTTTGACAGAGCGGGGTTTATTTTGAGTCTATCCAACTCTTTTAATATAGCTTTATTACCATTACAATCTTTTTCCCAAGGAGATTCAACAATCATTCTAATATTTTACTATTTTCAAAAATTCTACAACTTATCTAAATTACCAAGATATATATCCGAATCACTTGGATTCTGACCTTTTTCTTACACCCTATAATAGCGATCTCATTAGTTAATCTTTACCTATCCAACCTCGTAAAGACGGTAAAATAAGAGCTAACTAATCGAAAACGTAGTTGATTCAACCAGAAACGGCTGTAGGATGTAGTGTTAGTACTAAAAGAGGTAGGTCATGCGAATTTTAATCATGGGGGGGACTCGTTTTATCGGAGTTTATCTCACCAAAGTTTTGGTTGAACAGGGACATGAGGTGGTCTTGTTTAATCGGGGTAATCATCCTACTCCAGTGGCAGGAGTCAAACAGATTCAGGGCGATCGCCAAAATATTCATCAGCTTCAGGAAAAACTATCAGCAGAAAGCTTTGATGCCATATTCGATAACAATGGTCGAGAGTTAAGCGACACTCAACCTCTGGTAGAAATCTTTAATGGTCAGCTTCAGCATTTTATCTATGTAAGTTCGGCAGGGGTATATCTCCCCACTGAGCAAATGCCCCACCGAGAAGGCGATCCTGTCGATCCCAATAGCCGCCATAAGGGTAAACATCATACCGAGGCTTATCTGGCTGAATCAGGTATTCCCTGGACATCGGTACGTCCTTGTTATATCTACGGCCCTCAAAACTATAATGATCTTGAAGCCTGGTTCTTCGATCGTATTGTTCGCGATCGCCCTTTGCCTATCCCAGGTAACGGTAAATATATGACTCAATTTGGTCATATTCAAGATTTAGCGATCGCTATGGCGCAGATTTTAGGTAATAAAACCGCGATTAATAAAATTTACAATCTTTCAGGCGATCGCTATTCAACTTTTGACGGATTAGCTTATGCTTGCGCTGAGGCTGCGGGGAAATCTCCAGAAAACATCAAGTTAGTTCATTACGATCCTGCTCAGTTTGACTTTGGTAAACGCAAAGCTTTCCCGATGCGTCAACAGCACTTCTTTACTGATATCCAGCAGGCACAAACCGACTTGGATTGGCAACCAAAATATGACCTGGTATCTGGTTTAAAAGATTCTTTCCAACATGATTATCTGGCATCAGGCAGAGATCAATCTGAGATTGACTTTTCTTTAGATGATGAAATATTAGGCAAAATATAAATCCAGCCAGAAATTAAGCTTAAAATTACCGCCAGCCAAAACAAAATACTAGTTGTCGTCTTCCACTCAGCAGAGAGAGGCGCAATCAAAAAAGCGATCGCCATAATTTGCATGACGGTTTTGAGTTTTCCCCAGATATTTGCCCCTGAAATGCTGGCATTACCTGTTAATTTGGGGTTAACTCGCCAGCCTGCGATCGCCAGTTCTCTGGCTAAAATAATAAATACTCCCCAAGCAGGTACTAGTTGTAATTCAATCAAAGCCAAAAAAGTACCTAATACCAACAGCTTATCAACCAAAGGATCGAGGAATTTGCCTAATTCAGTCACCTGATTAAGTTTACGAGCCAAATAGCCATCGACCCAATCTGTTCCTGCTGCAACGACAAAAATCCCCACACAGATCCAACGGTTGTCTGTTGTGGGGTAGTTGAGTAGGTAAAGAATAAAAGGCAGTCCTAGAAGACGAGATAGAGTAATCCAAGTTGGTAGATTCATAAAGTATTGACCAGTTGATGAGTAAAACCTGGAAGTTTCATCATAGTGTGTTCCAGATTCCAAATTCAACAAGCTCCTTTACGTGCCAAAACAATAGCAATAGTTTGGAGAATCAACTGAAGATCGTAAAAGAAAGACCATTTTTGCTGATATTCAAGATCCAGTCGCACAATATCTTCAAAGTCTAAGATTTCTGAACGTCCTCGAACCTGCCATTCACCCGTAATCCCAGGCTTTACCTTTAAGCGCTCAAAGTGATGATCTTCGTACATGGCTACTTCAGCAGTTGTCGGTGGACGAGTGCCGACTAAACTCATATCGCCTTTAAGTACATTCCAAAATTGCGGAAATTCATCCAGACTAGTACGACGTAAGAAATAACCAACTTTTGTAACCCGAGGATCGTTCTCATTTTTAAAAATATGTCCCGTTGCTTGATTCTCAACCAGATGTTTTTGCTTTTCAGCGTTAGCAATCATTGAGCGAAACTTCCAAATTGTGAAAGGTTTGCCGTTAAAACCACAGCGGGTTTGACAATAAAATACCTGGCCTGGATCATCAAACTGCATAGCGATCGCAATGGGAATAGCAATCAAACCTGTCACCATCAAGCCGATGATTGCACCAAATATATCTAAGGCTCGTTTAGCTTTGCTAACCACCGAAGGATGAACTTGGCGTTCGACGCGAAAAGGTATAACTCTAATATTTCTGGGATAAAGATTAGCAGGGGAAGTCATAAAAAAAATTCAATAAAGTAAGTTTAATTATCAAGACAGTTTGATAATGCTCTTAATGCAATATTATTGGTTCAAGACCCTTGAATACCAGGAAAAAAGCATCTCTTTACCAAATCTTTACCAAATAATATCTGATTTTTGAAGTCCTGATGTTTTTCAGGCTAAATAATCTTTGAATTGATTGCTATCAAGTCTATTTACTTTGGTAATAAAGTATACCAAGGTGAATTTTATAAGTGTATTTAAAGCTAATTAAAATAGTTATATTTAACTTAAAACTAAAAAGAAAAAGATTAAATTTACTTTATATTACTGATATCAAAATTAATCTTGGTTTCTTCTAGCTATATTTACTCAAGGTATGATTCTGTTTCTAATGATACAAAGGAGATATTTATAGAGAACTGTAAGTCCAATCTATGGAAGACCAATCTCGTTATTTAGAGTCCAATATCAATCATGATGAACTAATTCAATTAGTTCCATTTATGTCTGATTTACCAGAAGATAGTATTCATAAAATAGCTGCTCATTTCGTCACAATTTCTCATCCACCTAATCAGGTACTTTTATTAGAAAATGATTGGGGTGGCTCAGTGTATTTTATCCTCGAAGGATGGGTGAAAATTCGTACTTATAATCTTGATGGCAAAGAAGTTACCCTCAATATTTTAGGTAGAGGAGAAATATTTGGTGAAATGGCAGCAATGGATAAAATGCCTCGTTCTACTGATGCGATCGCTCTAACCAAAACGTTGATTGGTAGAATCCCCGCCGAAGACTTTGTTAACTTAATTAACACTGAGCCGATGGCAGGAGTCCAATTAGTTCAGCTCATGGCAAAGCGCCTGCGCCAAGTAAATCGACGGTTGCAACTACGAGAGGCTAGCAGTATCTCTAGAGTTGCTGATGCTATCTTATTTCTGGTCGAAGGACAAGGAACTGAAGGAGATAAAGGTACAGAAATCCCCAATTTACCTCACCGTGAAATAAGTAGCCTCAGCGGATTAGCCAGAGAAACTGTAACCAGGGTTTTAACTAAGCTAGAAAAAAAAGGATTAATTGAAAGGAATGCTGATTCAATGCGTATTCCTGACTTACCAGCGTTAGAAGACACTATCTGTTAGTATATTCAAACCTCTAATATTTCTTTGGTTTAGCCAATCAAATTTCTATGTCCAGAGAAGACTATCAAGATTCATTGTCTGACGTAACAAACCAGGTTGATGAAGACGAAATTAACTGGGTCGATCAAGAGGATTCTGAAGTGGCTCATACCGATCCAGTTTTCTCTCGAACCAAAGTTAGTAAACAGACTACAGTTACTACTAATACAGTGGTGATGGTCGAAACTGCTTTTCTCGCTAGTACAGCTAGTTTGATTTGGCTAATAAATTTCTACTTTCCCGTAGGGCCATTTCTCAAAATTTTCTTTCCCATTCCCATCGCCTTGATTTATTTAAGGCGAGGTAATCGTGCTTCTTGGATGGCAGCGATCGTCTCTTCTTTACTGCTGTTAGTTTTAATGGGGCCTATTCGTAGTCTGTTTTTTTTGATGCCCTATGGGTTGATGGGGGTAATATTAGGAACATGTTGGCAGCGTCGCTTTAGTTGGCTATTCTCCATTGCCTCAGGTGCTGTTATTGGTTCACTAGGGTTGTTTTTTCGGTTTTGGCTCAACTCTATTTTAATCGGAGAAAATCTCTGGGTATATGTAATTACTCAAACTACTAATTTCCTAGATTGGGTATTTTTTCAATTAGGAATTTTGGCACAACCAAATTTTGCTTTAATTCAAACATTAGTGATTATCTCAGTTTTAATTCAGAATCTAGTTTATTTGTTCGCTGTCCACTTAGTTGCATTAATGTTGCTAGATCGCTTGGATAATCCCATTCCTCGTCCACCTGAATGGGTTAGAGTGTTGCTAGATTACTAACACTTTCAAAACAATAATTTCTCGTCACATCCTAAAAAGTTCCTTGATTAAATGCTTCAGTCAGGCAAAAAAATCGTTAAAATATAAGCCTAAACTACAATTAAACTAGTTGTTAGCTTTAAAATTATGATGACCACAGCTATTTTTCATTTAGCTATTCCCATCAGTAATGTGACTCAAGCTAAAGAATTTTATGCCGACAGTTTAGGTTGTGCAGTTGGTCGTGAAAACAAATCAGCGGTGATTTTTAATTTTTACGGAACTCAATTAGTTGGTCATGTTACCCAAGAACTACTGAGCAGACAGTCGGGAATTTATCCCAGACATTTAGGTTTAATTTTACCGACCAAATTAGCTTGGCAACAACTAGGCGATCGCGCTCAAGCAAAAAATGTCACTTTTTATCATCCACCAAAGTTGCGTTTTCCCAATCAGCCATTAGAGCATTACTGCTTTTTTCTCGAAGATCCATTTTATAACTTGCTGGAATTCAAGTATTATACTCAGCCAGAAGTAATTTTTGGTGGCAGACAATCAAGCTTAATCGGCGACACGGCGGTAACTAACTAAAGGATCAAAGCTCTAAGCTTTTTGATCGAACAGTAATATATTATATTTACCCTACTAGCATAATAATAAATAAGAGAAAAAATACGCTGATCACCCCCAAGAAAAAACTACTAATAAACAGAAGATGCTGGTGATTTTTGATCTGGCGCTGGATGAATCTAGGGCCATAAAGAGTGAAACCTAAATTTTGGTGGAGCGATCGCGAAGGGGAGTCTAATCGCCTTTTTCTTAATTTCTGGTTAATTTCATGTTGAACCTGAGAATATTGATTAGTCAAGCTCACAATCGTGTTTTCTTGCAATTTAATTGTTTTCTGTAATTGCAACAGCTCTGAACTGAAGTTAGATAGAGTGTGGTTCATCTGCAAAGTTTGAGGAGTTTCTACAGGATAACCAAAATCATGAGGTATGATGGCAGTTGCGCCGACTTCTCTAGTTATTTCTAACTCTCTGGCGCTCGCTTGAGTAAGGTTATGTAGAGTGCCATCCCAGTTACCAAATATAGGGCCAATTTGAAAGAAGCCTTTTTCTGCTAAACGAATAATATTAGCCAGATCTTTAACACTAGTATTTTTGAGAATATAGCCTCTGGAGCCTGCTTTTAAAGCGCGTTCTAACTGCTTTTGATCATCTTGGCTAGTCAATAATAAAATCTTACTCTGGGGGAAACGGCTGACTATTCTCTCCGTTGCTTGTATCCCATCGATCTCCCCTGGCATATTAATATCCATCAGAATAATATCTGGCTGATGTTCTTCTACCTGGGAGATCGCTCTTTTGCCATTATCGGCTAAACCAACCACCTTAATATCTGGTTCACTAGATAAATTGATTTTTAAAAATTCTCTAATACTATTTAGGTCATCAACTATTAACACTGTAGTCATCGCAATAAAAATAATAAATAGATCGATAAAACTAAATTAAATTAGTTTTATTTAAAAATAAAATCCAAAAGATTAATCTGAAAAAGGATATAGACAGTCGATTCTGGGAACTAAGCGGTTGTTAAATACACTATTTATAACTATTTATTTTGCTTGTTTTTTACTTAATTACTGTTTTCTTTAGATATATAATACTATCTAATTGCTGTAGATATTACGCAAGAGTTTTTTATGGCATATTTATGACATATCTTACTATCTTTCAGGCTAATTTGATAGTTAAAAAAAGAAGATCAACAGAGGCGTAATCAATAATATTTCTGATCCTTTAAAGATAATTATTACTTCTCAACGAGTTTAGATTTCAGTCTTACTTTCTTCCTGATTTTCATCGAACTACTGTAACGTTCCTAAATTAATTATCAATTATTATCTTTTTTTCATCGTTTGAGGAAAAATTTTTGCCAGATTAATTTGCATTTTAATCTTAATTAAACTACAATTCATTTGTAAATGGTCTGCAAATGAATGGAAAAGTAAATATCTTATGACACTAGAGCAGTTAAGAATTTTTTTGGCTGTAGTAGAACATTTACACTTTACTCGTGCTGCCAATGCCCTTTATATTACTCAGCCTGCTGTTAGTGCTGCAATTCAAAATTTAGAAGGAGAGTACGGGGTCAAATTGTTTCACCGAATTGGTCGTCATATTGAAATTACTGAAGCTGGAAAGCTTTTAGAAATAGAAGCACAGATAATCTTAGACAGAGTAACAATAACTCAACGAGGATTAAAAGAGTTAAATGATTTGCAAAAAGGAGAGTTGAAATTAGGAGCAAGTTTTACCATTGGCAACTACTGGCTACCTGAGAAAATTAGCAAGTTTAAACAGATATATCCCAATCTTTCAATTAACTGTACTTTGGCTAATGCTGACAAAATTAGTACAGGAACAGTAACAGGACTTTATGATTTAGGATTATTAGCTGGAGAAATTAAACCATCACTACAAAACAATCTCGAACAAAAAATAGTAGGTAGCGATCGCTTACAAATTGTAGTGGGAAAATCTCACCCTTGGTATGAGCGTCAAACAATTAATGTCCAAGAATTAACCACAACCAATTGGATTATGCGCGAACCTGGTTCAGGGACTCAACAAATTTTTGAACAAGCTTTACTTAAATGGGGAATTGCGCCTAGTCAACTCAAAGTTATTTTTGTTTTAAATAGTAGCGAAATGATCAAAACTCTCGTTGAAAAAGGTATTGGCGCAGCGGCTGTTCCCGAATTAATGGTTAAAAAAGAAATTCAATTTTCGACGATTCATTGTGTCAAAATTGAACATCCAACTCAAGATATAACTTTTGATATTATTAGACCTATTTTACTTACTAAGCATCGTCAACGTTTTCAGACTAAAATTTCTAAAGCTTTTGAAACAATGTTAATGAAACCAGACAAAAATCTGGAACTTTTAGTAGAAAGAATTGGCAATGTAGAATAGGAAACAGAATGAATTATCAAAAACCCAAGCTGTTCCTAATTTTCCCTTAAATCATCTAATTCTAGCTCTAACACTTTGTTAGTATCATTACCCATAACTAAAGGTAGTTTACCGTCCCATTTTTCGATTGTTTGTTTTTTAAGAAGTTCATTATTTAAGGTAGCCTGAATAAGTCCTTGTGCTTCAGCTTCTCCTCTAGCTAAATTTACTTTGGCTTCGGCTTCTTTTGCTGCTTTAATTGCCATAAATCCTGCCTTCTTGGCTTCTTGTTCGGCAATTTGTTTGGTTTCTACAGCTTCGCCAAATCTCTCAGAAAAGTGAACATGAACTAGAGAAATATCATCAACTGCAAGATAGTATGGAGTGAGTCTTTCAGTCAAAAAATTATCTACTTCTGCTTTAACTTGTCTTCTTTTAGTAATAATTTCTTCGGCGGTATATTCAGCCATAACTGCTTTAAGCACTTCTTCTACAGCAGGCTCAATAATTCGATCGATTATTGCACTTTCATTACCAATTTGCTGAAAAATTAAATTAGTTTTTTCGGGCATAATATGCCAGTTAAGAGCAACATCGGTAAAGACATCTTGAAGATCTTTGGAAGAAGCTTCTGCTGATTCTTCTTGTTTTTGTACCCGAACACTTAATTTTTTGACGGTATTAACTAAAGGTATAATCAAATGAATTCCCTCTGATAATACTCGATCTTGTACTTGACCAAATTTAATTAATACGCCTCGTTGCCCAGGATTAATAATTACAAAAAAACTGCAAAATATTACAATTAATGCTAAAGACAAAAAGATTTTACTAGCAAGTAAAGTATCTTTACTAGTTTGACGATTTGATTTTAAGTTTGTATTTTGCTCATTTAATTTTGTATTCATAAAATAGGTGGAGTTAAATTTGATTTTATATTTCGTAGTACCATACTTCTTCTTCTCGCACTATAATTCGACTAAGAGGAAGACGCTCAATAATTCCTTGCTTTTGTAGTTGTTTGAAAGCACGAGTAATACTAATCCTAGTTACACCCAAGATTTCGGCTAGATCTTGATGAGTAAGTTTAAAATCAATTAAATATCCAATTTCTATTTGACGACCAAATTTTTTAGCTAGCCAACTCAAAAACTTGATCAATGCTATATCAAGTTTTTTAGAACTACGAATAATACTTAATTCCTCGAATTGCTGAATTTGATTAAGTAAATTAGTTGTTAATTGATGTTCATCTTTCCAAGCAAAACCAATCACTTCTACTGCTGTCAGACACTCTATAGTATAGGGATCTACTTTGGATAAAGCTTGCCCAACCAGATCTCCTTGTCCCCATAAACCTAAAGTGATCATTGAACCATCTTCCAGCCAAGTTAAAGTGCGTACTATTCCTGTTTCAATTTTCCAAAGCTTATATGTATTAATGGGAAATGTCGCACGGCGTTGAAAGCAATAATAATTGCCTTGAGCAACCAGATTAGATAAAGAATAGTTGGAATTATACATGGATAAATAATTTAGGAACGAACAAATGATTTTGCTTCTTTTAGTTGAATAAATACTTGTTGTCCTGGGTGTAAAGCTAATTTAAAAAACTTATCTCGACTTAAATGAACATTTAAGAGCAAATTTTCTTCGGTTACTAATTCAGCTTGGACTTGATGGCCTAAATTTATTACTCGTTGTAATTTACCAGTTGCTACTTTTTCATGAGGAGAAGTTAGAAGTTCAATATCGTGAGGACGTATAAAAAATTGATGTTCATCATGGCTTTTTAAACCTAACTTTTGGCAAAAATCGCAGTGATGGGGCAGAATATTTACATCGCCAATAAAACCCATGACAAAAGGATTAGCAGGGCGATCGTAGATTTCTGCACTTGTTCCTACTTGTTCGATTTTACCTCGATTCATAATTACAATTTGATCGGCTACTTCCATAGCTTCTTCGCGATCGTGAGTGACTAAAATGGTCGTAACGCCAACTCGTTCGTGAAATTTACGCAACCATGTACGCAGTTCTTTGCGGACTTTGGCATCTAATGCACCAAACGGTTCATCTAATAATAAAACTTGGGGATCTACAGCTAAAGCACGAGCCAGAGCAACTCTTTGTCTTTGTCCGCCAGAAAGCTGATTAGGATAGCGATCGCTCAATCCTGATAACTGAATTAATTCTAATAGTTCTTTTACCTTGTTTTTTATATCTAAAGGGGAATATTTGCGAATCACTAATCCAAAGGCAATATTTTGCGAAATGGTTAAATGTTTGAATAGAGCATAGTGCTGAAAAACAAAACCAATGTTGCGCTTTTTAATATCGAGATAAGTAGTATCTTGTTCGTTAATATAAATTTTACCTACATCGGGAGGTTCTAACCCTGCGATCGCTCTCAATAAAGTTGATTTTCCCGATCCCGAAGGCCCTAATAAAGCTACTAGACTACCTGAAGCTATGTTTAAATCGATCTGATTTAAAGCTTGAAAATTTCCAAATTGCTTTGATATTTTCTCAATGACAATACTCATAAATTTTTTTGGAGTCAGCGAATGTTGTCAGTTGGATCTATTTTTTTAAATTAAAAACCATCTAAAAAATTTAGCTAAATTTCAGTTTTAATAAGTATTTTTTGACTTTTAAAACCTAGAACTTATTTTTGGTAAAACAGATATTTTTGCTCATTTGATAAATTACAACTTCTTGTGGCTACAGAATGTTAAGCAGTAAAAATTGAACCCGTAAACTTTATCTTACCGTAGATTTTGATTTAAAAGCCGTCAAAAGATATTCGATAAATTTTATTTATTAAATCAACAAAAAAGAATATTTGATTTTATTCAAAACTTTTCTTAAAGTGAAATAGTCCTTGGAAAGTAAGCCGGCAAAAACTGAAAAAGGTCAAAAAATTGAATCTTAAGTTCTTGAATCCAATTGAGAGAACCATGAAATAGAGAATCTACTTATGACGACCAGAATCCAACATAGGCAGAATAGTCAGGGTTTAAAGCCTGATTGCCTATCTTTCAAAGAAGTTTTAGCTCAATCTTTCGCAGTTATCGCACCCACTACTATACCAGCATCTAATTTAGGTCTAATAGTTGCTCTCTCTGGCAACGGGACTTGGCTTAGTTTTTTAATCGGCTTAGTCGGCTTAATTTTAGTCAGTATCAATATCAACCAGTTTGCTAGTCGTTCTGCTTCTCCTGGTTCGCTTTATTCCTATATCGTTCAAGGATTGGGAGCAACCGCAGGTGTTATTTGTGGTTGGAGTTTGGTAATGGCTTATCTGTTTACAGGTATGTCGGTTTTGTGTGGATTTGCTAATTTCAGTGGCGTTTTATTCGGTCATTTAGGGATTCATTTTTCCAGCATAACTTGGTTGTCCATCGGTGCGGGTATTGCTTGGTACGCTGCTTATAAAGATATTCAATTATCAGCTAAAGCAATGTTCTGGTTAGAAGGAATTTCGCTATTGCTCATCTTATTATTGGGTTATTTCATTTGGCAATACCAAGGTTTTGCCCTCGATATGTCGCAATTAACTCTACAAGGAGTTACACCAGGAAATTTAGCTACAGGCTTAGTTTTAGTAATGTTTGGCTTTTCTGGTTTTGAAAGTGCTACTTCTTTGGGACACGAAGCCAAAAAACCTTTAAAAACTATACCGAAAGCGGTGATGGGTAGTGTGATTTTGGCAGGTATATTCTTTATTCTCATGACCTATGTTGAAGTTCTCGCTTTTAATAGCGCGGGAATATCTATTACAGAAGTTGAAGAACCTCTGGGTTTTTTGTCTCGTCAATTAGGAATGGGTTGGCTAGGAGAATTAATTGGTATTGGAGCTTTATTTAGCTTTTTTGCCTGTGTTCTAGGTTGTATTAACCCCGCAGCTCGAATTTTTTTCACAATGGCGCGTCATGGTTTATTTCCTGCTTCAATGGGGAAGACTCATTTGGCTAATCGAACACCACACGTTGCTGTAACGATTTGCTCTTTCTTGGTCTTTTTAGTTCCTGCTTGCTTATGTTTATTCGGGGTTAAATTATTTGCCAGCATGGGTTATTTAGGCGCAATGTGTAGCTATGGATTTTTAACTGTTTACACTTTGATTTCTCTGGCTGCACCGATTTATCTACACAAAATTAAGCAACTACGGTTTCAAGATCTAATTTTTTCTGTAGGCGCGATCGCTTTTATGATGATCCCTGTATTAGGTTCTGTAGGAATTCCTGGTAGTCAAATGTTTCCACCTCCAGAAGCTCCTTACAATGTCTTCCCTTACTTGTTTTTAGTTTATCTCACCCTAACTTCTGGTTGGTTTATCTGGCAGAAATCCCGTTTCCCAGGAATTACTAGATCGATGAGACGAGGTATGGAAGAAATCCAAGAACAGTTTGCTACCCCCGAAAAAGTAATCATCCCTTCCATCTCAGGAAGACAGCTACGCTCCCAGACAACCAGAATTTATCAAAATAAAGATTAAGGAGCAAAAATAAAATAATGAGTGGAATAGTTACAACAATTCCTACAGGTTTAACTGCCTTTTGTGCGACTAACTTAGATGATATTCTCGTGCTGTTGGTCTTGTTTTCCCAGGTAAATAAATCTTTTCGTCGCCGACATATCGTCGCAGGTCAATATCTTGGCTTTACAATTCTAGTCCTAGCTAGTTTGCCTGGGTTTTTTGGTAGCTTAATTTTACCTAAACCTTGGATCGGCTTATTGGGGATTGTTCCCATCGTTATCGGAATCAGTCGTTTGCTAGAGGAACAAACTGACGATCTCGAAGAGGACGAAACAGAAATAGCTTCAGAATCTTCTGGCTTAAGTTTTCTATCTCCTCAAACCTATGGCGTGGCAGCAGTTACTTTTGCTAATGGAGGTGATAATATCGGTATTTATGTACCATTATTTGCTAATAGTACTTGGTCTAGTTTATTGGTAATTGTGGGAGAATTCTTTTTGCTCGTAGGAATTTGGTGTTACGCTGCTTATAAACTGACGAAAACCAAAGCGATCGCCGATTTAATAACCAGTTATGGCAATAATTTAATTCCTTTTGTTTTAATTGGTTTGGGGGTTTTAATTTTGCTCGATAGCCAAACTCTTTTAGATCCAACTTTAACCGTTATCGCTTTACTGGTAAGCAGTTTTGCTTTGATGAGTTTAAGTAAAAATTTAGAAGCTAATAGCTGATAGCTGATAGCTAATAGCTATGAACTAGTAAACTTAAACGAAGCTAATTCACATCAAGCGTACATTATGAGTTGGTGGATACAAGCAGCGATCGCAGGAAGTACAGCATTCATCGCAACTAATATCGATGATATCTTGATCTTGATGTTGTTCTTCTCTCAAACCAATAGCTCTTTTCGTCGTCAACACATTGTAGTTGGTCAGTATTTAGGTTTTATAGCTTTAGTCATAGCTAGTCTACCTGGCTTCTTTGGCGGTTTGATTATACCGCGAGCTTGGATTGGATTATTGGGAATTTTACCAATTGCGCTCGGTATTGTTAGTTTGGTTAACAATAAAGAAGATGAGCCAGAAATTCAAACAGTCTCAGATACAGCAGCCAAAAATCTATTTGTCATAATCGCACCCCAAACCTATAAAGTTGCAGCCGTCACCTTTGCCAATGGTGGAGATAATATTGGTATTTATGTACCTTTATTTGCTAGTAGTAATTTAGCCGAATTAGCAGTTATTTGCTTAACTTTCTTGGTCTTAATTGGAGTGTGGTGTTACGTAGCTTATCGCTTGACTCGCCATAGAGCGATCGCACATATCTTAACCAAATACGGAGAACGTATTGTTCCCTTTGTTTTGATTGGGTTAGGAATCTACATTTTGCTAGAAAACGATACCTACCAACTGTTCCTTTAACTTCAATTTAAGTAAGTCAAAATTTTTCCCTGTTCAAGTGACATTGTTTTTGTCGCCAATAAAGAATGACTAACAACTAACAATTAAATTAGGAGAAAATCCATGAAACTCTGGAAAACTATTTTATTAGGTTTATTGCTTTGTTTAAATTTGGCGATCGCTCCATCAGCGTTAGCCGATCAACCAAATTTTCAAAAAAATCCCGATTATATTGAAATAAGCGACAATCTCACTAAGTTATTTGAGGCACAAGCTAATAAATCCTTACCCGAAGGACTAACCTCCAGCCAAGTAGAGCAAAAAATTGCGCGACTACAATTGGCAAAATATATTATAGAAAATGGCGAAGGTAATACAGAATGTCGTAACGAAACAGGAAAAAGTATCGCAGTTTACGGTTCTAAAAGCAAAAAAACTGATACTAATTACGATAATGCTCTTTATCTTTTGCCAGATGGTCAGACTACTGACGAAGACTGGAATTGTGAAGGAGTTTATTTACCTAATGATGCCAAGGTAGCAGGTTTAGATTTAGATAGTGCAGCAGCAGTTAAAGTTCTCAATGGCACTAAATTAATAATCAAAGTCAACCCCGACACTGGGGTTTATGAATTTAATCTTCCTCCTACCAAAATATTTAAAGCTGGCGAAGCAAACTGGGATATTCCCGATCTGACTCAAGCAAGTCTTGATGTTCAATATCCCAAAGCACCAGTTGACGACTAATCAACATAGAGGCGCAAGTAATACTTGACAGAAGTAATAAGTAAAGATTTATGAGAAACATATACGTTTCAACTAACAGCTTTATTTATGCTGTAGTTTACAAGGCTTGCGCCCTTTAATTAGCTTTTAACTTTTCCTGTCAAGCAGGACAATGTAACTTTTAACTTGAGAGTTTTATTGATGCTGTTACCATTCAAATCGATCAAACCAGAAAAAAATTACGACTCTTCTGAAAAACCAAGACGCAGAAATTCTTCTCGTATCAGAGATCATTTAGCCAACGAGCGCACTTATCTGGCGTGGATGCGAACTGCAATTTCTTTAATGGGTTTTGGGGTGGTTATCGTACGCCTACGCTTTTTTAGACCACCTGTAGCCACTAGCCCTGGTAATGGCTGGAAGTTAGGATTAATCTTTTCTTTAGTGGGTTTGGTGACAGTATTGCTTTCAACTCGTCATTACTTTTCCGTGCGTCACGATATCGATGAAGATACTTATGAACCAGCAGATCGTTGGATATTGGTTTTTAGTCTCGCTGTAGTACTTTTGGGTGCAGGTATTATTTACTACGTCTTTACCTTACCTCTTAATCCAATTAATACTCTCGTATTTGAATAATTGAGAATTTAATCGTTTGTAAGTGTCTAAGAGGATGTCTGAGAACTCAATTTTGTTATGCTTAGACCCTAGCAGATCCCCCCTAGCCCACGGCAGTCGCTACAACGGAGGAAACCTCCGCAACGCGCTGCCTCCCCTTAACAAGGGGGGAATCGGAATCAAAGTCCCCCTTAACAAGGGGGATTTAGGGGGATCTACCCACTGGAAACGGAGCAATTAGACTTTTCAGATATCCTCTAAGCAAAATTAATTCAAAAAGGCGATCACATCCCATTTACGTTCAAGCGCTCGCAATTTATAAAAATTTTTACAATCACTTCTATTTATCGTTTTGAAAAAGAATAATATTTGTTCTTATTAAATAGAAATTATAGTATTAAATTAAGCAACTACTTAAGATATCTGACGAAGAGCGATCGCTTTCAAGGAGCCTAAACATTCAGAAATTATCTTGAAAATATGTCAGCTTATTTAAACATTTGCAGAATTAATTAAGGAGTAATCTAATGAACCTACAATTTCTTCAAAATCCAATTAAAGTACTTTCAACTATACTTTGTTTAGTATTGGTCGTGACATTTTCTCTTTTTAATCAGGCTAATGCTAATGCCTTAACAAGATTGCCAGAAAAATCTTATTTTCGCAGTGAATTTTCTGCTCCCCAAACAACTATTAAATCTACTGAACCTACAGCTACCGAACTAACTAAATCTCCAGCAATAACACCTCAAGAATCTTTCCCTAATGACTTAACCCGTTTATTAAAAACCAATGAGTGTGTTGGTTGTAATCTAGCTGGTGCAGCTTTAAAAGACACTAACTTACAAGCAGCTAACTTAGAAGGCGCAAATTTACAAGGCGCAGATTTAGAAAGAGCTAACTTACAACAAACAAACTTGCTGGGTGCAAATTTACAAGGCGCAGATTTAGGTAAAACTAATGTTGCTGGAGCAAATTTAGCTAACGCCAATCTATTTGATGCAGATTTAGAAAAAGCAAATCTCCAAGGCGCAAATTTAGAAGGGGCTAACTTACAAGGCGCAGATTTAGAAAAAACTAACTTAGCATCTGCCAAAATACAGGGAGCAAATTTTAAAGGCGCAGATTTAGAAGATGCAATCTTACCAACTGCAATGATAATTCGCTAAATAAAAGCTTTAAGCTCTAAGCTTTTTTATAAGAGAGAAATTAGCTTTTTCTCTCTTTTTTAATTGATTCTTCAAGATTTTTCGCTAATTAACTGTGTTAAATAAAGCTTTCCTATCAACAAAACTACCATTGACCAAGCGATCGCCATCATCCAACCACCAAGAATATCACTAGGATAATGAACCCCTAAATAGAGGCGCGTCCATGCAATAGCGATCGCGAATAAACTACCAAAAATTATCATCAACCAACGCCAGGAACTATTCCAAGTCAAAATTATTAAAACAAGGGCAAAAGACATACTAGACATGGCATGACCACTGGGAAATGAGTAATCTGAGCCGATTTGATAAACTAATTCCCACAAATGAGGTCTAGCTCTATGTACTATAATTTTACCTGTATAGCTAATAGTAATAGCGCCTAAAAAAGTAATAATAGTATAGAGCGAATAATTCCACCGTTTAGAGAATGAAAAACTCAAAGCCATTCCTACAATTACAGGGGTAGTTATTTTAAAACTACCTAATCTAGTTAACGTTTCTGCTAATAAATTTAGTTTTTCTCCCGTTTGGTCGTGAATTGTATATAGGATCGGTAATTCCCAACTTAAAGCACCTTCGTGGTTTTGTACTGCTAATAGAAGGATGACAAAAATTTGTAATGGTAAATAAATTCCAATAAACAGAAGGGTTAAAGGGTGATTTGAGCTTTGTTTAAGCAAAATATTTAAACCTATAAATAAGTTTTTAAAGATTAATTTACACAGGAAAAACTAACTTCCAACTTACTAATTCTAAAATTATATAAGTTCCAAATCTTAGTAGCCCTTGAGGTAATATCTGACAGAGTTTCGCTCCTAAGATTATTCCTGGTATCGATCCCAAGCAGATAGGTATAACTAAACTCCAGCTAACTGTGCCTAAACCAAGATGTCCTAAAGAAGTAGAAGTTAATAAGATTGCTGCTTGAGATATATCTGTTCCCACCAGTTTTCTAGAATCTAGTTGAAATAAGGAAATTAGAACTAATGCAAACATTGAACCAGAGGAAACACTAGTTATTCCTACTAAACAGCCTAAAACTGCGCCAATACTAATTGCGCCAAAACGTCCCCAATTACTTTCTAGATCAAACTTAGGTAATGAGGGTAATTTTAATTCAGGCAAAAATTTTAATAATAATAACTGGGCGATCGCTATAGATGTAACAATTAAAATCATAATTCCCAGACTATAAAGCAACAACGAATCTAGTCCATCACTGTTATTTGCTCTCAACAAGTGTAAAATTCCTATTCCTACTAACGAACCAGGAACACTACCACAGGCTAGCCATTTGACTACTTGTCCATCAATTGTCTGTTGTTGCCAATGTTTAACACTACCAAATATTTTCATGAACATTGCAGCGACAACATCAGAACTAATGGCGACTGAGGGGGGAACTTGAAATACAAAAACCAACATGGGTGTCATTAAAGATGCTCCCCCTACTCCCGTCAAACCAACCAGAGTTCCAATTAGAAAGCTCAGAGATGATAGCAATAAATAATTCATACTTTAATAAAGCTATAAGCCATAAGCTACAAGCTAAAGAGTTTAGTTAATTGGCAGAAAGGATTTAAAAGTTAAAGACTCCCCTTGAGTAAATAAATCGGGAGTACTGAGGATGTTGAATTGTAGTAAAAGCAAGATGATTATCGTGTAAACAGTTGAGGAAGCCAATCCCATCAACAACTCTTTTTTGAAATTACGTTCTTTAGATTGTTCTTGAACTACATCCAATACTCCTAACTGCATCAAGAGAATTCCCAAGACATTAGAAAGCCAGTAGCCTGCGATCGCACAGGGTAAAAATAAGTTGGCAGAAAATTGAGCGCAGATATAGCCAAAGAAATAAGCGATCGGCAGATTGAAAAATAAATCATTCCACCAAGACAAGGGTGAGAGCAGAAATCCCAATCCCACAAGTATTAAACCTTTGAGTTTCTTTAAAGAATTAATCGTATTAAAGTTTTGCAGCATTTGTAATTACATTTTTAATTAAATTATATTTAAATTCTAAATGCATTTCAATACAATGGCAATTTTATTTCAATTCGCCTGTAAAATACTAGCTCAACGAAGTTTAAAAATAACTGAGAAACTAATTGAGGGGAAAATAGTTAAACATTTCAATTCATCAACCATATAATATAAATTAGACAAAAAATGTAACAAAAATAAATATAAAGCAAAGTACTTTGCCCTACTACATTTCACTCATTACAGGAGATCATCCATGTTGCGACTTGAACATATCAGTAAGACTTATACGACGGGGGAAGTTCTCAAAGACGTTACTTGGGAAGTTAAACCTGGAGAAAGAGTAGGGTTAGTTGGGGTCAATGGCGCAGGAAAATCGACTCAGCTTAAAATCATTAGTGGTGAAATTGAAGCTACATCAGGGGAAGTGATTCGTCCTGCCAGCCTCAAGATTGCTTATCTTACCCAAGAATTTGAGGTAGAGCCAACTCGCACGGTTTACGAAGAATTTTGGACGGTTTTTGTCGAAGCCAACGAAATTCAGCAGCAGATGAATCAGGTGCAGCAGGATATGGAGACTGCTGATGCCGAACAATTAGATCGCTTAATCAATAGATTAGATAAGCTACAGCGTCAGTTTGAAGCTTTAGAAGGTTATACCCTTGATGCTCAAATCGAGAAGATTTTGCCTGAGATGGGGTTTAGTTCAGAAGATGGCGATCGCCTAGTAAGTTCTTATAGTGGCGGTTGGCAAATGCGCATGAGTTTGGGAAAAATTTTGCTGCAAGAGCCAGATTTGCTGCTACTGGATGAGCCGACTAACCACCTAGATCTAGAAACAATTGAATGGTTAGAAAACTATTTAAGAAGGATTAATACGCCGATGGTGATTGTCTCTCATGACCGTGAGTTTCTCGATCGCCTTTGTACTAAAATCGTGGAAACGGAACGAGGTGTCTCCACCACCTATTTAGGCAATTATTCCTCCTACCTGCAACAAAAAGCCGAAGCTCGAATAGCTCAGGGTTCAACTTACGAACGACAGCAAAAAGAAATTGCTAAACAACAAGAATTTATCGAGAAATTCCGCGCCAGCGCCACCCGTAGTACCCAAGCTAAAAGTAGAGAGAAGCAGCTAGATAAGGTTGAGTTAGTTGAAGCACCCGTAGCCAACCTGAGAACTCTTAAATTCCGTTTTCCCCCGTCTCCCAGAAGTGGAAGAGAAGTAATAATTATTGAAGATTTAGTTCATGCTTACAACAATAATATTTTATTTTTGGGGGCAGAATTAACCATTGAAAGAGGCGATCGCATTGCGATTTTGGGTCCGAACGGTGCAGGGAAATCGACTTTGTTACGTATGGCGATGGGCATGGAAAAGTTTGACGAGGGTAAGATTGAGTTAGGTAAACATAACGTGATTCCTGGCTATTTTGAGCAGAATCAAGCCGAAGCTCTAGATCTAAATAAAACCGTTATAGATACGATTCACGATGAAGTCCCCGACTGGAAAAACGAACAGGTACGGACTTTATTAGGACAGTTTTTATTTAGTGGGGAAAGTGCCTTTAACAAAGTTGAAGCTTTAAGTGGTGGAGAGAAGGCGCGATTAGCTTTAGCGAAAATGCTCCTCAAGCCTGCTAATTTGTTGATTTTAGATGAGCCGACTAATCACTTGGACATTCCTGCCAAGGAGATGTTGGAAGAAGCTTTGCAGCATTATGATGGCACAGTGCTAATTGTGTCTCACGATCGCTATTTTATTTCTCAGACGGCTAACAAGATCGTCGAAATTCGCAATGGAGAATTAGTTGCCTATCGTGGAGACTATCACTATTATCTCGATCGAATTGCCGAAGAAAAAGAGAAAGCTCGACAACAGGCTGAGGCAGACTTAAAGGCAGCTACAAAACAAGCTAAACAAGCCAAACAAGCTGAGAAAAAGAAAAACAAGCAGAAAAAAGCCAAAGCGTAATCTTCGTCGCAACCTTACTGGTTGAGTAATTCTCTTTGATCGAGCGAAAGTAGAATTATATCAAGTCCGCTTAAATTACTTCTAATAAAATCTTAGCGTCTTAGCGTCTTTGCGACGCGAAGCTAGTCCTTTAGGGCGCGAGTTTTAATTGGAATTGTTTAAACGGACTTCATCTTACTCAACTTTAACTAATTACTAAAAACTTATGACCCTGGAGCAACAGTTACAACTAATTATCGACGATGCAGCAAATTATGGTGTACCCAGCTCAGTTGTCGAAAGTGCGATCGCTCCCGTACTAAAAATATTTGCCGAGCAACTACAACATCTCGAATACTACATTCTGCAAAACTTAGCCGAAGATTGGGTTTTAACCACTATTGCTAATCCCCAACTACAGCAGTCAAAAAAAGTAATTTATGCCTTTATCTCCGTTCAGGATGCTGCAACTTTTCAGGGTACAGCCAATGCAGATTTGATCGCGATGCCAATTGATGTGGTGCAGCTTTTATTTCGACTCTTTTCGCTACAGGAAGTAGACAGTATCATCTTTCTAGAAAATTCGCTAAATCTCAATCATGGGGTTGAAATAGAACGCGATCGCTTATCCCAGCTAATTCGACAGCAGATTGAGCAGTTAGGCAAAATTCCGCCGAATATAGCTTAAATATCTGCAACAAAAGTTTATTTTGCAAATTAATATTGATATTTATATCGAAAATAGTTACGACTAGTCAGCAGTAATAGTCAGCTAGCTATAATTACAATCTAGAATTAGTCATAATGATCACAGTTGATGTGGGACAACATTTTGATCGCTTTACTTCGTCGATACGACCAAGCAATCTCTTGTCTATCTCCATGCCACCTAGCAGCTGGATGATCCTCATAGCTAGCAACACGGTCACAAGTATCACGGCATTATAAAGTTATATGTCTAACGTCCATAAATTTCACCGCTCACTACACTCTGGCACCGATCTTTTACAACAAGAATGGTCAGAATTCAATCGTTTTCACCCTCAAGGAACATATCCTTGTCCTGTCTGTCGTCATGGCAAAATAGCAGAAATGCCCTTAATGGAAACTTTTGCCTGTAGCTTTTGTCAACATATCTTTACTACCAACTTTGACCAACAATTGCTCAAGATGGTAGACAGCCAACTACCTTTAACTTGGTATTGGAATGGCAAAGTTTGGAAAGGGATTTATCGAGAAGGTGCAGAAGTCGGCTCGGTTTATATTCTACTGGCGATCGCTTTTGTGCTAATTCCCACAGCAATTATTGCCTTGGGGGTATATTTATTTCCACCCATGAATGGCAGCTTGTTATCCTGGTTTCCTTTGCTGTGGACAACTCTAACTTTCTGCGCTCATCTGTTTTGCGTAATCTGGCTCATTATTGAGTACTATCAATTTCCAATTTTCCTCTATGTTAGAGCTTTAAAAAGAAAACTGCTGAGTAGAATGAGTTAGCTCTTAATCATCAAAGGGTTTAAATTTAGCCAAATAAGTCAAGATGGGTAGAAAATAAAGTCTAACCCATCAAAAACTTACAAGCTTGAGAAATATTAATCTCTGATATCAAGTCCGCTTAAGTGTTTCTAATAAAATCTTTGCGCCTCTGCGTCTTTGCGCGAGTTTTAATTGGAATTGTTTAAACGGACTTCATATGGCAAAGTGGAGTTTGAAGCCATGAAAATAACAACGCCACTAAATTAAATATCGCATTAAATATCGCTATTTTAGCTAGTTTTAATTATTAGGTGCGACGGGTAAAGTTCGACCTTCTACTTGATCGAAATAAGGCATTACTTCTTCAGTGTAGTCAATTGGTAGAACCGCACAAACATTTTCATGGGGGCGAGGAATAATTACCCAGGATTCTAAAGTAGCTCCTTCAGCTTTTTTAACCGCCTCAATACCCGCAGCCATAGCAGTTTTGACTTCTGAGACATCTCCGCGAATATTGACGCTAAAACGGGCGCTACCGACACGAATATAGCCAACTAGAGTTACTCTACCAGCTTTTACCATAGCATCAGCAGCGGCTAAAATACCTGGAAATCCTTTTGTTTCGATCGAGCCTACAGCAGATTGAGATGGCATAAATTTGCTCCTTAAATTATTAATTACAAATACAAATTAAGTAATCTTAAATTACTTTTACGGCCTGGAACATGGTCGGGAAACCCGTCCTAAAGGATTAGCTCCGCGTCACCGTTTCCGCCTTACGAATACTAATCTTAGCCGACTAAGGGTAGTTTTAAAATACAGCTTTAAAATGCAGTTTTAAAATGCAGCTTTAAAATAGATTTAGCTACTTACGAATCGTCACCTAAAAGCGATATTGTTCTACTTCTTCGGTATAGCCGATTGGTAAAACAGCAACGACATTGTCTGGAGGGTTCGGGACAATATAGTGAGTTGTCACCTCACCGCCAAAAGTATTTTCGGCTGCTGCAATTCCTGCCGCCATCGAAGGTCTGACTTCAGAAATTGGCCCGCGAATCGCAATTACAAAAGTAGCACTTTCGCCCTTATCAAAATACACTAGGGTAACGCGAGCAGCTTTTAACATGGCATCAGAAGCTGCTAAAACAGCGGGAAAACCCAAGGTTTGAATTACCCCTACTGCGTGTTGTTGAGACATAAATTTCAGTTCAAAAAATTCAAGTTAATCAAAGCATATGAGCTTAGACTACTATATCTTGATTGCGCTCGGTTCCGATACCGTAGCAATAATGCGATCGCAACCCGATTTTGGCTTTGCCCATTGATACTGAGATTCTTTGGGATCGCCCCAACACAAGCCTAGATAAATTTCAGTACGGGCAGCATCAATTTCTGCCCATTCTGTTTGACCGATTAACTTCCGCAGATAATCGCTAGATATTTTTCGGTGGTGATTACCATACTGGTTTTTTTGATGGTTAACTAACCAAAAATTCATCTGACAAGTAACTCGCTCCCAAAAATTTAAGATTTTAGTTCGAGCAGCAATCAGGATCTCTTTATCTCCCTCTACAGGAATCAACTGATTGTGGATTTCAGGATAGGTAATGCTTTGTTGCGCAAAACTGCAAGAACGCCAAATTATCCCCGAAACTCCATGCTGCTGTTGATATTCATGGATTTGGCTGCGAAAATCACGATAAGCAAAAACCTTGTTTACCTGATCCATATTGAGAGCTTTGGCAACTACGGGATCATTAATGCGCTGTGCCGAGGATAAGACTACACGCCTACCTTTCCAATTTTCTTTTAGCTCACAGTCTAATATTTTAATTAGTTCTTCGGTGGTATATGTCATCAATCCAATGCGACTAAGACGGCACTATTTGCATTGTAGCGCTGCTTTGTCAATGCTCGATAATAAAATAGATCGACTTTATTTTTGATTAAGATCTGGTGTAATAACTAGCATTCACGACAAAAATACGTATGATAGGAAGGAAATCAATAGTTGGTAAGGTTTTATGTCGTCAGAAAACATCGAAATTTGCCCCGTTTGTCAAGTTCAAATCAAAGACGATCGCGAGGTGATTTTTAGCTCTGGTAAACCAGGCGATCGCACTAGGCTTTGGGCAAGAGTCTGTCAATATGTGGCAGGCAAGCGAGAAGGCTGCATTAATCAAAATGCGGAGAAAATTTCGGCGATTCAGCCGACGGATAGCTACCAGCCAGCTACTTTTAAGCAAGAATGATTGGTAATTACTGATTACTGATTATTTGCGACGCGAAGCTAGTCCTTTAGGGCGAAGCTTATGCTAAAGCACTAGCTACGCGTCGTCCTTTAGGACTCATTACTGAGGTTGTCCAAAAGATACACCTTCGGATATACCTTTTGGTATTACTGATCAGCTGAGGAATAGTTTGTAAGAAGGGTTTGAGCTTTCGTCCCAGTGGCGATAGCCGATGGAGTTGAGGAACTTTTGCCATTCAGCCATTTCATCTGGTGGTACTTGCATCCCGACGGCTATACGCCCATAATCAGCACCGTTGTTACGATAGTGAAAGAGACTAATATTCCAATTAGGACTCATACAGCTTAAGAACTTAACTAATGCTCCTGGGCGTTCGGGAAACTCAAAGCGATAGAGGAGTTCGTTTTCTGATAAAGGCGATCGCCCGCCAACCATATGCCGTAGGTGCATTTTAGCTAGTTCATCGTCTGTCAGATCGATAGTTTCAAACCCTTGCGCCACAAAAGTCTCCACGATGGAAGCTGCATCAGCGCGATTTTGAATTTGAATACCGACAAAAATATAGGCTTTGTGTTCGTTAGAAATGCGATAGTTAAATTCGGTTAAATTGCGTTTACCGATGCATTCACAAAATTTAAGAAAGCTGCCCCTGGCTTCGGGAATAGTTACGGCAAAAATTGCCTCGCGACGTTCACCAAATTCGGCTCTTTCCGAGACAAATCTGAGACGATCGAAGTTCATGTTTGCCCCGCAGGCGATCGCTACTAGGGTTTCTCCTGTAATATTTTCCCTTTCTACATAAGCTTTAGCTCCAGCGATCGCTAATGCCCCAGCAGGTTCTAAGATCGAGCGGGTATCTTGAAACACATCTTTAATCGCAGCACAGGTATCATCTGTATCGACCAAAATAATTTCGTCTACATAGTCTTGACATAAACGAAAAGTTTCCTCTCCCACTTCCCGCACTGCCACACCATCGGCAAACAAACCGACTCTAGGTAGACAAACGCGATATCCTGCCTTGAGGGATTGAGACATGGCATCGGCATCTACAGGCTCTACCCCAATAATCTTAATTTCTGGACGTAAACGCTTGATATAGGCAGAAATTCCGCCAATTAGACCACCACCACCAATGGCAACAAAGATAGCGTGGATTGGCTGCTGGTATTGTCGTAAAATCTCCATGCCAATTGTTCCTTGTCCAGCAATCACATCAGGATCGTCAAATGGATGAATGAAGGTCAAACCCTTCTGTTGACATAGTTGCTTGGCATGGGCGCAAGCATCATCATAGGTATCTCCCCACAACACTACATTTCCGCCACGGGCTTTGACTGCATCTATCTTTACCTGGGGGGTAGTTACAGGCATGACAATAATTGCCGTTGTGCCTAAATGCTGGGCAGCTAAAGCGACACCTTGAGCATGATTGCCAGCAGAAGCTGCAATTACGCCTTGCTGGAGAACATCTGGGGGCAGTTTTGCCATTTTGTTATAAGCACCCCTGAGTTTAAAGGAAAATACTGACTGCATATCTTCTCGTTTCAGCAGCAGTTTATTATTGAGCCTAGCTGACAAATTAGGCGCGTATTCTAACGGAGACTCTTGGGCAACATCATAAACGCGGGCATTAAGAATCCTCTCCAAGTAGTCGGATTTCATTGGCGGAGTTGCTATGTATAGATAATCCTCAAATTTTACCAAAAATTCTTCTCTATTCAATCGGAATCAAAAATCATTAATATTCAATTAGATGCGTTAATAGTTATTGATAGTTGTTGGGTTTCACTTCGTTCTACCCAACCTACCAGATCGGCGATCGCACTTATTGAGGGGATTTGGACAATATCGCGGATGCAAATCTTATATAGAGAGCGTTTTAATACTTTCTATCATCTGACTCTGAAAATATTTTGGCAATCCCAAATATTGCGCCTCCTACTGCAACTGCACCTACAGCTACAGCTGCAAGTGGTAATCCCACTGTAGTTGTAAAGCCTATAGTACCTAATATACCCGCAGCAGGAACAGTCGTTTCTACTAGTGCTAATCCAGCACCAGCAACAAAACCAGCATTACAAGCAGCACCAGCGTTTCGGACTTGCTGACTATCTGGTTCACCAGAAGTACAGCAGGTAGCAAAGTGTTCACAGTTATTAAAAAACAACCTGTAATTTGGTTCATGTAATCTTCTTTCTGCTCTTCTAACTATTGCATCAGGCGAATATTTATAAGAATAAGATTTAACATAAACTTGTTTTCCTTGAGCAAATTCTCTGTAGGAAGTTTTAGTAATTTTTCCTCCTTCTTGTTTTCCCCTGTAATGAATTACAGTTCCGTCTCCGCAATTAATACCATGATGAGTAATTAACCCTGCATGAACGTAAATATGATCGCCTTTAGTCATAATAGTAGTTAAGAATAAATTGTTAACTATTATTATGTTTTATGGTAGTGGTCAATGTAAATACAAAACAATAATTATTATATAAAATAGCAATACTTTTATGTAAAGTTATAGAAAATTTTTAAAATTAGATCTTACTATCTTCTCTAGGGTAAGCTCATCTCAATCACTCTTGACAGAAGGTATTGAGAACCGTCACCATGTAATCATTGTTCATTAGAGCTTGTTTTCGTTTTTGGCAAAGACTACGCTTAAAAGGATGATCGCAAGTGCTTAAGCAAATTCTCCGCGATTAAATTCCAGGCAGGTTCTGCACGGTTTTTGGAACTTGATATTTTTTAGCGATCGCTTTATCTTCTTCGTCTAAGTACAGGACAGGAAGAACGCAAAGTCAGATAATACGTAAAGATAAAAGTTAACAAGAATTCTATAGTTACAAACAGAACGTCATGGCAAGTTTAAAATTAGAAGATGGCACAATATTAACTCAACCTCGTGATATTGCGCGCGAGTTAGCGCCTTTAAATATTGAACTCCAGCATTGGTCGATGGGTGAAAATTCCCAACTGTTAGCCTTGTTGGCTCAACCTCAACTGAGGGAGTCTGAAAAAGCAGACATTTTGCAATATTTAGATCACTACTTCCATGAACTACAAGCTAAAGATTGCTATCAATCTCGAGATTTAATTGTTGTGCATCCAGAACTTCCTCAACTCGATCGGATGTTGGACAAGTTCGATCGCTGTCATACCCATGCCGACGATGAAGTACGTTATATCATTGATGGCGAAGGAATTTTTGGCTTCGTACGGCTTGACGCTTCCCAAATAGAACTGACTGTCACAGCCTCAGAGTATATTAACGTACCTGCTGGTACTGAACACTGGTTTTACCTATCTCCTAGTCGTAGGATCAAGGCAATACGATATTTTATCGATACGACGGGTTGGGTACCAGAATATACCAATACCCCGATTCGGTTTCGGCAGTCTGGTACGCTGGTATAGAGATCGAAACGCAGGTCTAAAAATCATGTTGATTGAAGTTGATTATCTGTTTCCGCCCGATGTAGATGCGGAAAAACAAGCCACTATTATTGCCGTTGGTCAAACTGCTGGTACTTGGAGTCAGCGTTATGCCGATCGAGCTGATTCTTTACGCTCCCACTTAGCCACAGTGGTGGATGTTAAAGAGCGATCGCTAGGTAAAGTTGCTACCATCCGTTTTCCTCTGAGTAATGTAGAGAACGACATCCCCAGCTTGCTGGTAATGATTTTTGGTAAATATTCCATGGCGGGGGTAGCTAAGGTAATCGATATTCGGCTACCGAGTGATTACGGGCAGCGTCCGAAATTTGGCATTACGGGTATTCGCCAACATCTAAAAGTTTTCGATCGCCCGCTAGTAATGGCTATCTTTAAACCAGCCTTGGGTTTGAGTGCCAGCGATCACGCTACCATTCTTCAAGAAGTTGCTGGTGCTGGCTTGGACTTAATCAAAGATGATGAAATCATGGGCAATTTGAACAGTGCGCCTACCCTCGAACGTTTGAAAGCTTGTCGAGTTGTCATCAATGATCTCAAACAGCAAACAGGGAAAGAACTACTCTATGCTGTTAATGTTACGGGTAGAGCCGATCGCCTGCTAGCCAATGCACGGGAATTAGTAAGGGCTGGTGCCAATGCCTTGTTGTTAAATGTATTAGCCTATGGCTACTCCGTGCTGGAAGCGTTGGCTGCCGATCCTGAAATTAACGTTCCCATCTTTGCCCATCCCGCTTTAGCTGGAGCAATGTGTGGCTCACCACATTATGGCTTAGCCTATTCCGTTGTTTTAGGAACGCTGATGGCTCATGCTGGTGCTGATGCCGTACTATATCCAGCCCACTATGGGAGTCTGCCCTTTGCAGCTACTGAAGAAGCGCGTATTCGCGATCTTCTGCGCAGCCGTAATTGTTTTCCAGTACCATCGGCGGGTATTAAACCCGAGATCGTACCGCAAGTACTAGCCGATTATGGTCAAGATGTTATTCTCAATGCAGGTACTGGTATTATGGATCATCCCCAGGGTTCTGCCGCTGGGGTGCAAGCTTTTCGCCAACAATTGTAATGAACGAATCAGACCCTCGTCCCTTTTTGATCGATGCCGCCCAGCAATTTTATCAACGACGATGGATGTACGGTACGGCGGGGAATTTATCCGCCAGATTGAACGATGGTAGTTTTTGGATTACAGCCAGTGGTCGTGCCAAAGGAAATTTAACCGAACGCGATTTTGTCCGTTTAGTCCCCAGTGAAAACGATTTGATTTTGGCTATAGAGCAACCACAGCCACCACCTTCCCCTTCGGCAGAAACCAGTATCCATCAGGCTATTTACCAGCTTTTCCCCGCCGTCCGCGCTTGCTTTCACGTTCATTCGATTGAAGCAAACTTAGTAGCCAACCAGGCAGTAGCGGGCGAACTGGCTTTACCACCCTTAGAAATGCTCAAAGGCTTTGGTCTGTGGCAAGAGCATCCCCAAGTCGCCATACCTGTTTTTACCAACCATTTAGAAGTACCCAAAATCGCCCAGGAGATTGTCGATCGCTTTTCTACTCTGCCACCGTCAGTCCCTGCCCTACTCATTGCCAATCATGGGGTCACAGTCTGGGGAGATTCGCTGCTGGAGACCTTTCAGCGACTAGAGATTGCTGAATACATTTTTTCTTACATGGTCTTACAGAAAAAAAACACTTAATACCATTTCTCTTTAAAGTTGCACTTAATATTTTGATTGTAAGTCTCGCGCAAAGACGTTTATCCCGCTTAGTTTGGGGCAAAGACGCAAAGGAGTCAGATCTGATTTAATGCATTGTCATAGAGAATTGGTATAAGCTCGCTACGCATAGATAGTCCCCGACGCGAAGGACGGACGCGTCAGCTGACGCGAAGCTAACCCTTTAGGGAATCCTTTAGGACAAGCCCCCAATCCCCCGACGCGAAGCTAGTCCTTTAGGGCAAGTCCCCAGGTCTTTGATTTGTAGCAAACATTTGTAGATTTCATCTTATAACTGTGCTGCCTCTTGCTCAATTTGCTTAAACTGATCTACTAACGGTATCACCTTCTGCTCTTCTTCCCCAACGTAACTATAGATATTGGCAAAGTTGCGTTCAATTTCTTCGTAGATAATATCTAACTTGGAATTCAACTTAGCAGATAGTTCGCTTTCAAAACGGGTTTTTTCCTGATCCAGTTTTTCTTCAAACTGTCTAATAATCTTGCGCTTTTTCAACACTAAAGTTCCGCCAGCAAACAATAAGCCCACTCCAGCAAAAGCAGTGCCGATAATGTCTAATAATACTATCTCTGTTAAAGCAGCGATCGCCGTACCCGCAACGGTAGCTGCACCACCACCCAAGAATCTAGGGGCAACACTGGCATTAACTGATTCAATCGAATGAAGAAAACTTTTATCGTCTAGTAAGGTAGCAACTTTTTGCTGCACATCTTCAACTATTTCTTGGCGACTTTCAATCGTGTTAACGGTGATGACATTCGTAGTTACGTGGTTGACTTTGATATCGTGCAAGTCATCTACTAGACTGTGGAGTAAATCTTTAATGCCCCCCACAAAATGTTTAATGCCATCCTGAGATATTTCACCCAGAGAAGTTTTAAGCTCATACTCGCAGCTTTGCTTCAGCTCATCCATCCAAGTTGGGGCAGATTTTTGAGTCCGAAAGAGTACGGCAAATGAACCCTTGACTAAAGTAAAGAGCGATAGCTGTTCGCGAAAATCTGCTTTGACTCTGGCGGTAATTGTATCGTACTTAGTCAGGAGTCGCTTAATCAAAGATTCTAGTTCAAAGCCTGACTGTCGTTTATTTTGCAGTAACTTAGTTTTAATCTTGCTCACAACCGCCTGATCTTTAATTAACTGCTGCTGCACCGTAACTAAGTCTTTTCTCAATAAGTCAATAATTTGCTCACTAGTTTTCTTGACTCCCTGAAGCTTTAATCTTTTAGTACTACCATCTTTAAGAGTTTGCTGAATATAATTTCTCACCTCTTGAAAACCACTAAGATCGGTTTCCCCGTTTATTTCCCACTCAACGGAAGTAGCAAACACGACAGGAGAGGGGATACCCTTTTGCACAGCTAATTCTACGAGCTTTTCTTTATTTTTGGCTAATTCTTCGGGTTTAGCTAAATCTGCCTGTTGCAAGACAAATACGACTTTTTTACGCCACTCTTTATTTACGTAGTTTAATAATTCCCAAGCGCTACGAGTATAAGGATTTTTGGCAAAAAAGACAAAGAAAATTAAATCACTATTAGGAATAAAATCTTTCGTAATCTCCTGATGATTTTCCACAATCGTATTTGTCCCAGGAGTATCCACTACGGATAAAGTTTTGAGGATTTCGTTAGGCAAGCCAATCTTGCGCAAATACTGATTTACGGGTTGCTCAAACTGTTCCTTACTATAAATAAGTTGTTGAATAACATCGGTGCAGGGATCGGCTGCGGTTTTACAAATATCTGCCTGCAACAAAGCATTGATAAAGCTACTTTTTCCCGCCTTAACCTCCCCCACCACGACAAACAAAAATGGCTCATTAATGTTGACTCGTAAATTACGAATAGTCCCCTGTAGCTGTTGATTATTAATTTCGGTGGCAAATACCTGTAGTTGTTTTAATAAACTGTCTAAACTCGATTGATATTGAACCAACGCCCGATCGACAAGAAGATTATCCATTGTAGGAAATTAACAAATAATTAAGTAATAAATTGTAAGAATATAAATCTAATATTTGGCTAAAAGCTAAAAGCTAAAAGCTAAAAGCTAAAAGCTAAGAGCTAAAAACAATGCTATCTTCAACTCAACATTACAAAGTTAACAAAACAAATGAGTCATACTAAAGCAGTATTGTGTGGATATTATGGCATGGGTAATGCGGGAGATGAAGCATTATTGGTGTCACTGCTACAAATGCTGCCCGCAGAGGTTGAGCCAATCGTCTTGTCTGGTAATCCGCAAGCTACGAAGAAAAGTTACGGTGTGGCAAGTTGCGATCGCAAATCTACTTTTGCTCTGTTAAAAGTTCTGCAACAGTCTGATGTTTTTATTTGGGGTGGTGGTAGTTTGATGCAGGATGCTACTAGTATTGCTAGCCCTATTTACTATGCAGGCTTGATGGCGCTGGCGCAACAAAGAGGTTTGACAACTATTGCCTGGGCGCAGGGAATTGGCCCTTTAAACAAATCTTTGACTCGCTGGTTAACTAAACAGGTTTTATTAGGATGTAATGTTATCAGCGTTCGCGATCAAGCCTCGGCAGAACTTCTAAGTAATTGGCAGATCAAACCCCTAATTGCCCCCGATCCTGTTTGGGCATTACGCAGCCAAACCCCTCCAGCATTACCCGATACCGATAAACCAATTGTGGCAGTGGTATTGCGATCGCATCCTTTATTAACCCCGAACCGTCTTCAGACTTTAATTCAAGCAATTCAAGACTTTCAGACTCAAAGTAACAGCTTCATCTTATTAATTCCTTTCCAACCAGCTCAAGATCTGGCGATCGCCGAACACGTTGCTGCTCAGTTACAACAAGATTATGCGATCGTGTCGATTCCTCATCCTCAACAATTAAAAGGATTATTTAAGGAAGTAAAAATGGCGATCGGGATGCGATTACACAGTTTAATTATGGCAGCCGCCGAAGGCTGTCGCTGTTTTGCCTTAAGCTACGATCCTAAAGTTACTCAACTGATGTCGGAACTCAACCTGCCAGGATACGAGCTAAGGGATCTCCCCAATCAGCCAGAAATAATTAGTGCTGCTTGGTTAGCACAATTAGAGCAGCATGGGAGCGGCTCTGAACAGATTCAATCGCTAGTAGATCGAGCTTTAATACATCAACAACTATTAAGAAAAACAATTATCAAAGATTAACAAACCTTGGCATTTTTTGACTCAAGGTTTAAGCTATATCTAATCAAATCTAAAGCAAAAGCAAAAGAGAAAACTATTATCTCATTTTATATTTATACTACATTTAAAGTCTTACCAAATTAAGCAATTAAATAATAAATTGATACAGACCAATTGCGAGAAAACACGCACATAATTTAGCTCTAATTGCTCTATTCTGAATCAGTAGAAAAGTACCAAAACTATGCACGAAGCCAACCAAAATACCAATTCATTCGATGCTGAACCAACTTTTTCTCCTCAAGGCGATCGCCTCAAACAAAATGAGGGAGAATCTGTGCGTGAATCAACCATAAAAGAGCCAGCAGAAAACAAGACTGATTCAGCAGCAAATGAATCATCAACGGGAATTATGGATTGGCAAAGAGTAGCTCATAAACTGCGGGAATACAACCGCAAGTTACTTAAAAAAGTGTTTCGTCTCGAACAAGAATTAGCCGAAATTGACAATAAGTTTAATAAATACGTTGAGAAGTCGCAAAATAGCGATGTACTATTAGCTCGTCAAGCGGAAGAATTAGAAAGCTATCAAGAAAAAGTCGCCCTACTGCTCAAGCAATTAGCAGGCTCTCAACAGCAAATAGAAAATCAAGAACTGCTCATTCAGCAAGTATCTCAACAACATGAATTTTCTCAACAGCAAACAGCCCAGCTAGAGAGAGAATGTACTCTTTTGCAGGAAAAATATAACCAGAAAGCTTTTGAATTAGCGACCAAAGAACAAGAAAGCGAAAGATTAAAAAGTGAACTCAGCCAACAACAAGACAGCGTGTTGCAACAAGAAGCCAAATTAAAAAAATATCAAGAGGCAGCATCACGTAAAGAAAAGGCTGTTAGTCGTAACCAAAACTATCCTCATAATCGCTTTATTCAGCCTTGGTCAACCTCAATTATTCCTGAGCCGAAGATTGCTCTACCCAAAAATAAGTCTCAATCTACTAAAGTTCAAAAGACTCTTGGCAACACAGCCGAGACAATCCAAACAGCAGCTAAGGTCGCTACCTGGTCAGCCACCACAGCTCGTAATAAAGCCGAGCAGACTCAAGTGGCCACCAAGCATAACCAAAGTAAAAAGCCTCAGTCTTTGGCAGCAGTCGATTTACCAACTTTTCCTCGTCCTCAGTAGCTAGCATCTTAGAGGATATCTGAAAAGTCTAATTGCTCCGTTTCCAGTGGGTAGATCCCCCTAAATCCCCCTTAACAAGGGGGACTTTGATTCCGATTCCCCCCTTGTTAAGGGGAGGCAGCGCGTTGCGGAGGTTTCCTCCGTTGTAGCGACTGCCGTGGGCTAGGGGGGATCTGCTAGGGTCTAAGCATAACAGAATTGAGTTCTCAGACATCCTCTAAGTAGAAATACTAATGAAATATTAATAAAGGCTAATAGAACAGATTTGGAATAAATTAATGTTGCGATTTATACCAAATATACCTCGCTCAATCAGCTATGTTCAATTATTAAGGCAAGTTGTTCATAAAGTCTAGCTGTTTGCCAAAAGAGAAATTATGCGAATCGAGCAGTTGCAAGCCTTTTTAGCAATTACGGAAACAGGGAGTTTTGGACAGGCAGCAAAAAAATGTGGCGTAACTCAATCTACTATTAGCCGTCAAATACAGTCGCTAGAACAAGATTTAGGATTAATGCTGTTTCACCGCAGCACTCAAGCAAAATTGACCCTGGGTGGGGAGAAACTTTTACCTCGCGCTCAAAGAATTTGTCAAGAATGGCAAAAAACTACTAAAGAATTTGCTGAACTTATGGCAGGAAGGCAACCTGAACTTTGTATTGCTGCCATTCATTCCGTTTGCGCTCATTATTTACCGCCGATTTTGCAGCAGTTTTGTCAAGACTATCCAGAAGTCCAGTTAAGAGTTACGGCATTGGGTAGCGATCGCGCCCTAAAAGTACTGCGGGATGGTTTAGTTGATGTGGCGATCGTCATGAACAACCGTTTTTTAACCAACTCAGCCGAAATAGAGCTAGCCGTATTATATGAAGAACAGATTGATGTTTTAATGGCCGCTGAGCATCCTTTGAGTAAGCAATCGCATATTTCACCTTTGGAGCTAGTTAAATATCCTCAAGTGGTCTTTAAAGACGGCTATGGTATGCAAAGATTGGTACAGGAATGGTTCGATCATCAAAATGTGCAGTTCAAAACGGCGATGGAGTTAAATACTTTAGATGCCTTTCGAGGAGTAATTCGCGCAGGAGAGATGATTGCTTTGTTGCCTCATAAAGCTCTGACTGACTCCTACAACGATCCAACTTTAGCGATCCGACCACTGCGATCGCCTGAATTAACCTCAGACAACAATGGATTTGAGTCGAATAGTATTCTGACTCGCCAGGTAGTAATGGTGACAACTAGCGATCGCCTCCTAATTCCTCCCATTGGTCATTTTTATAATTTAGTTCAAGATTTTAGTAAATCGTCAAAAATAGAAAAATCACGGTTAGTTAATAAGTAATTTTTGGTAGTATCCATGAGCAATGAGTTTCGAGAATTACTGAAAAGAGTCGGCAGCGGGACTCATACTAGCAAAAACTTAACCCGTGCCGAAGCAGCCACTGCTACAGAAATGATGCTGTTACAGACAGCCACCCCCGCTCAAATAGGCGCATTTATGATTGCCCATCGGATCAAGCGCCCAACACCAGAAGAATTAGCGGGTATTTTAGATACATTCGATCGATTAAGTCATAAGCTAGAAATTTTTCCTGCTCATCAATATCAGCCTGTGGTTTTAGGTACTCCCTATGATGGGCGATCGCGTACCGTTCCTGTAACCATAATTACGGCGCTAATTTTGGCTACGGCTAATGTCCCTGTAATATTGCATGGTGGCGACTGTCTGCCAACCAAATACGGCATTCCCCTAGTTGAAATTTGGCAGCAGTTGGGAGTAGATTTTTCCAGCTTAAATCTAGCTCAGGCGCAGAGTGTTTACAATCAAACTAATCTTGGTTTCAGCTATCTCCCGCAACATTTTCCTGCTGCTCGCAGCTTTGTTACTTTTCGCGAGCAAATTGGCAAACGTCCTCCTTTTGCCACCGCAGAACTAGTCTGGTGTCCGATTGCTGGGGAGGCTCATCTAGTAGCTGGATTTGTGCATCCCCCCACAGAAGAGCGTTTTCGAGAAACTTTTAAGCTTAGAGGAACTAAAAACTATACTTTAGTCAAAGGCTTAGAAGGTAGTTGCGATCTTTCTCAAAACCGCACGGGAATCATGGCCTTAAGTCAGCCAGAGGGAGATTTTGAACGTCTTTTGCTAGATCCCCATAAATATGGCTTGAGCGGTTCTGATCTGACATTTGAATCAAATGCTCAAGCGATCGCTTTAATTAAAGAAACTATTCAAGGTGAGAAGAATCAACTATTATCTGCCGCAATTTTAAATGGCGGTTTCTATCTGTGGCGTTTTAAAATTACGCCTACTTTGGAATCAGGCTTTGCTTTAGCGGAACAGATGTTGACCACCGCAAAAGTTGCCCACAAACTATCTGAGCTTCAATCAGTAAGCAATGAACAGTAATCAGTAATCAGTAATCAGTAATCAGTAAATGCGATCTCCACTTAGGCTAAATCTCCTCAATCCATCATCAGGAAAAGCAGTTGATGTCTGCGTAGCATCTCCCCACCAGTTTGCGATCGAACATCAACAACAGCTATTACCAGATTGGGAAACTCCTCTAAGCTATTTAATTTTAGTTTTACAACAATCAGCTATTTCTCTGCAAGAATCTACTGTCTTAGTTGCAGCAGAAAAGGAGCGACTACGAGCAGAATTTATATGTTTTGGCTGTAATGTAATTTTCACCTTACGCGATCGAGGATATAGCAGCGATTTATTCGATCCTCGTACTGGTTATCCCCTACTAGCTCCTCAAGACATGACCTGGGATGATAATGCAGCGGTCAAAGCTCTACTTAACTATCCTGTAGTAAACCATCAACAATGTTCTTTAATTACCCATCCCATTTGGGAGCATCATGTATATCCTTCGACCATTGCCACCACTGCACCTCAAGCTCTGCTCATCTCAAGTTTGAAACAAGCGATCGTCAGTCAAAATTGGCAGCTTCAAGAATTGCTAACTGACCAAATCATGTGAAATTATATTAAATTTTGTAAAAGATATTGCTTTTGTCAGATGTTCCTTTTTTAGAGCATAAAGTGTTAGGATTCATATTGAGATAAAGATCGGCAACCCAGTTGTATTCAGTATTGATAGGTTTTTCCATATAGTATTGATTTGGTTTTTTTCCGAAATTTAAACTCCCTACATCTAATGTGCATTCAGGAGACATTCAGTCCATGTCAATTTACGTTGGTAATCTCAACTATGAGGTTAGCCCAGAAGATTTAAGCGAAGTATTTTCAGAATACGGTAAAGTTAAACGAGTTCATCTTCCTACTGATCGTGAAACAGGTCGCAAACGCGGTTTCGGCTTTGTAGAAATGGAAACAGAAGCAGAAGAGGATAAAGCAATTGAGACTCTAGATGGAGCAGAATGGATGGGTCGCGAGATCAAAGTCAATAAGGCAAGACCTCGCGAAACCAGAAGTTCTTTCGGTGGTGGTGGTCGTCGAGATCGCTTCTAAACTGCAAAACTGAATCGAAATTGCGCTTCTGGGGGGCAACTAGATTATGATGCTAGAGACTCTCAGAAGCGTTTTATTGTGTAATGAGGAATCATACCTAAATGGCTAAACGTCGTAACGCGAAAAAAGAAAAAGCTGCTCGTAATAAGATCAATGCGCGCAAATTCCGTAAGCAAACTAGTCGCTACGGAAATAATCGTGGCAAAAGAAACTACAACGGTAACAGCGATAACAAAGAGACAGCAGACGCTAACAATGGCGACTCTGATTCTGGAGATAATTAGTCGGTTAAATCCGTCTCTATTTTTATTTCAGCTCTACTAATGAAGGTTAGATAACTTCTTGGTAGAGCTTTTTTTGGTCGTAGGGAGTAGAAAAGACCTATATATGAAATCTACAATTGTTTGCTACAAATCGAAGACTTGGGGACTTGGAAACTTGGGGACTTGCCCTAAAGGACTCCCTAAAGGGTACACCTTCGGACGATGCGAAGCGAGTGCTTTAGTATAAGCTTCGCGTCGGGGACTATCTATCTGTATCATTCTTATTTGTATTTCATCTAAATTTTAAGTTAAGGCAACTTCAGTGAGTAATTTCAGAGGAGTTAGCTCTTTAAGTAATTGTAGGGAAGATTGATCGCGGACAAACAAAGAGCCAGCAAAGCCAAGGGAATTAATCGGAATATTTTGGAAGGATTCACGCGATCGCGGTACGATCATCATCCATTCTCTAGTTGCTAAAAAGTTATATGCTCCAGGTTGTTGCTGAGTCTGGGGATCGATCTCAAACCCCACATGATTTAATAAAGCCTGATATCTTTGCAGCATAATTTCTGCTGCTACTGTGGGGGAATGATGGTTCGAGATATTTAAAGTCGCAATTCCATGACGAAAGGGAAAACTGTCTAATTGACCTAAAGAATTTTTAAATGTGATGTTGGCGATCGCCTCTTCTAAAGGTCGATGCATTACATTGGGGAGAAAAGGCAGGGGAATCAGCTGTAAATGCTTATGACTTTGGGACGCACCAGCGGTTTTGCCACCGTTGAAAAATGCCAGTCCATCTATTTCCTGTAGACAATGCCACAACGCAGTAAAATCCTGTAGATTAAGCAAATCTGTTTGGGATTCAAAATCGCGAGTCACAATCAGCAAATGATTATTGACCACATTAAACTTGTTCAGCAAGCAAAGATGAGAAGGAGAAAGATCGCCGACAAATAGATCGCTTTCATAAGGCAAAAAAGGATCTATTTTCTGACCAGTTTGATGTTCCTGTTGATGCTGTTTTTTACTTGCTTGTTCTTTGCGAGCTAAATTAGATAGAGTCCGAACTACAAAAGAGATATCTTGCTGCTGGATCAAATGATACTCAGTTTCAATAGACTTGAGCGCACCACATTGACGAGCAAGTTTCGTCTGCTCAGTAGTTTTTGACCATAAAGTACCAGGCTGTAGTAAAAATCTAGCTGTGGGTTGATTTACAGATTTTTCCATAGTTTGCCCTATTTATTTAGCGATCTTAATCTGTTATCTCAATAATTATGCCAAGAGTTAAGAAATTGATAATTTTAAGAGCTTTCTAACACTAATTGACAATCTTGTTTAATTTGCTGCTTCAATGCTTCTAATGAATCGAACTTTTGTTCTGGTCGAATAAACTGCATCAAGTTTACCTTAAGAGACTGACCATAGAGATCTCCCGACCAATTGAGCAGATGTACTTCAATAGTTGGAACTGCTCCTGCTACGGTAGGACGACAACCAATATTCATCACGCCTTTAATTGTGGTTTGCTCGGTTGTTTGCTCGAAAAAAACATCCACGGCATATACTCCAAAGCGCGGTAAGAACTTTTCGGGAGCTAACTGTAAATTTGCTGTAGGAAAGCCGATGGTACGACCTAGCTGTTGTCCTGTAACTACTTTTCCCCATAGACTATATGGTCTATCTAACATCAAGTTAGCAGTTTTCATGTCTCCTGCTGCTAATGCCTGACGAATCAAAGAGCTACTGACACGAACTTGTTGCTGATAGCGATCGCCATATTTATGTAATGAATTCAGCTGTACTTCAATGCCATAATCAGCAGCAATATTTTTCAGATCTGTTCCAGTGCCTTTTCTTTGATAGCCAAAACGAAAATCTACACCAACACTAATAAAAACAGCTTGTAGTTGTTTGACTATAATCTGTTCGACAAACTGTTCGGGAGTCAGGGATGCTAAACCGCGATCGAAGGGTAATAAGACTAATTGCTCAATACCTAGATCTGATAATAATTCTGCTTTTTGCGGAATGGGGGTTAATAGCTGTAATTTTCCTCCTGTAAAGAACTCGCGGGGGTGAGGAGTAAAACTAACTACAGTCGGATATATATGGGGTTGCTGCGTAGACTTAAACGAATTAATAATTGGTCGCAAGACAGCGCGATGTCCTTGATGAATACCATCAAAATTGCCAAGGGCGATCGCTGTAGGGGTTTTGATTTGTTCGATTGAGGATGTTATAAACACGCTTTACATTTTTACATATTTTTACATAATTTTATGGCTAGATGAATCATCAGGTGAATTGGGAATAGTAAATGTTGATTATTGAATGGGAACTATAGCATTAGATAGAGTTTTTAGTAATACTATGGTGAAGCTGCAACATATTTCTTGGGCAACAATTTTACTGATCTTAAGCCCAACTAACATTGATATTTCCTCTGCTTCAAATATTCCCCTCAAAGCCGAATCAACTGCGATCGCGATGGAAACATATCAATTGGCGCAACAACAGGAAGGCGATGATGAAATGGTTGATGCCTCGACAAAAACAGAATCGAAATATTTATTGCCTTCATCGATGGTACTTAGAATGCTTGCTATTGGCTTGCCAGCAACAATTTTGGTCTTTCTAATCGGTCAACCAATAGTAAAAGGAATATTTAAAAGTAATGAACCAGAAACATTGGATCGACCTTCCGTACCCGAAGGCTCGATAAATCTGCACTCTCACTCTTTTAAAGAAATTACTCTTATTGGTAACAAGGTAGAGAAAATTAAGAATGACAAGTTTGCTAGCAAAGAGTTTTTACTTTTGCTCAGAATCAAGATCAATATGGCTAAAGAAGCAGAGGGTTATCAGGGTTTAGGTAGCTGTGTCGATCTAGTTCAGGCAGGGATCATTGCGCAAAAAAGTTTTTTGCGTTTAGAACAGACTGAGTTACGCTACCGTAGCCGTAAACAACAAGATTTTTATCGCTACGTTGCCGAAAATCTTGAAGGTGAAATTGACAAGGAAGCTTTTGCTCAAAACATCAAACAGAAGAAAACGGAAATCTTACCTTCGATCGCCACCGAAGAAGGAAGAGATGCCATCGATGCTTATACTAAAGAACTGAATATTCTCAGTCAATATAAACTAGGTTTAAAGCTACTATCTTTGTTCAAGCAGTATGAATTAAAGGATTTTTCCATTCTTAAAAAAATTGCCGACATAGTTGAAGCTTTTGGAAACAAAGATTTAGTCAAGAGTGATGATTTAATCTCTCCCGTATTAGAAAACTACGAAAGCTTTGAAAAACTCGGCCCAATTATCGGCATGTCTCCAGCGGAAAGTACGCCTCAAGCCTATGCCAGAATCTTACAGGTAATTGGTTTAACCAATCGTCACGGCAAAGCATATCTCGAATTTGAACAGCTAGTTCAACTCCTGAAAAAATGGGAACAACCCTATAAGGCGATCGCTTTAGTACGGAAAGAATACACGGAAGATAAATACAGTATTCCTGCTGAGTTTAAGCAAGATATTCCAGGCTGGAACACCTATCAAAAATATGCTGAGTATCTCCCCGATTTGTAATTGCCACTCACATTATCCAGATCATCTAAATTAGATTAGATTTCGTAGTTAGCTGTAATATTCCTTGAGTGACACTGGGAAACAATCGATGCAAGAAAGAGGGGACTTTTGCCGAACCAACTATTACTTCGGCTTGAGGATGTTTAACTGCATCCCAAATAGCTTGAGCAACATCTTCTGGTTTACTAGCTAAAGGACTAGTGAGCATCTTTTCCATTGCTTGACGACGCTTTTGTTCTGCTTGAGGATCGCGATCTCTAAAAACTGCACGTTCTAGAAAATCGCTATTAGTGACGCTAGGATGTATCCCCGAAACATGGATACCTTGAGGTTGCAATTCTAAACGCAAAGTTTCGGTTAAACCCGTAATAGCATATTTGCTAGTACAGTAGGCGGTCATATTGGGTAAGGGAACTTTGCCCCCAAAAGAGCCGACGTTAATTATATTGCCCTGCTTTCTAGTTATGAAATGGGGTAACAATGCTTTGATGGTGTAAATATATCCCCAGAGGTTGACGTTAATAATTTTTTCCCAATCTTCAATACTAGTCTCGGCCATCGGCGCATTCATGCATATCCCAGCGTTATTAATCAAAACATCGATCGCCGAAAATTGTTTGATGCCCAAATTGACTAATTCTGCTACCGCAGAGCGATCGCTTACATCTGTGGTAACAGCTAATACTTGTCTGCCATAACTTTTTATTTGTTCGGCAGTAGAATCCAATTTATCTTTAGTTCGGGCGGTAATAATTAGATCGTAGCCATTTTTGGCAAACAATAAAGCGGTAGCTTTGCCAATCCCTTGAGATGCACCAGTAATTAAAGCAGTAGAAGACATATTTTCAGAGCGTTTTTAGAGCGAAACTAGATAATAAAGCACAAGTCAAAAGCAACTGTGTACTTCCTAAATCTTAGGAATGATCGACTGCTATCTGCATCAATAGAAAGACATATAGCCGTACAAAGTTAAATTAGGACATTAGCTAGGAGGGAAGTCAATACTTCTGGTTTAAGCTTTGTTATTGATTAGTTAAGTAGTAGGTAGTAGGTAGCGTTACTCGTTACTCGTTACTTTTCTAGCCTCATAGATTAATCCGCATTTGTTAAACGAGAAGTATTGGGAGCGAAGTAAGGTTACAGTTGTGATTCCCAGAGTAGTTCGTCGCGATCGAACAAAGAAATCTTGGTAATTTGCATCGGCTTAGTAAATATGCCGCTCAAGCTACCAAACCAACCGCCATTGTTACCTGATTCATGGGTGAGTTTAACCATAATTTGCTTTTTGTAGTCTTCTTCTCCCCCTGGATAAATCACTGTGCCTTCACAGCTTACTTGAGTCGAGAAAGTACCATCTTCTAGCTTGACTGGTTGAGCTACAGAATTAACAGGACAGTTTGGGGATAGTGCAGATACAGATATATTTCCTGGCTGTTGAGACTTGGCTTGGTAAAATATCCGTAAGACAGGATTTTCAATCCCTCTAGCAGGAGCATGGGACTGATTGACAATCGAAAGAGTTAATTCAGTGGCTGATTCAATTTCTTTAATTTGAGATTCAACATAAATTTCTGGTTGATTTACTGCGGGAAAAGTTATTTCTGCTAGCGGTTCTTGGCCAAATTCAGCATACATCTTAGCTAAAGCCCCTGTAAAAGCTGCATTGTACCCTACACCTACTTCATTCATAACCCAATCAGTGCGATCGTCTGACCAGTTATCTTGCTCATCTGGGCCACCTACCAAAGCACCCATCAAGAGGTTACGAGTTTCTACTGGGTCAGACATATTGTTGAGCCAGCTTCCATGAGCAGTGCGATGGTGAGGGTTTTGAGGCGAATTTTTACCATAGCCGATTTGGTAGCTGCGTTGGGCAGGATTTTGACCGAGTATATAGTCAATTTGACTAACGCCAAAATCAAAATAACGCTGTGCTTGCTCGATTTGCCCTTGGGATTTGAGCCAATCACTATAAATAAAACCGACAAAACTAGTATTGGCACTTAAAACCAGAGAAGCCCATTTAACTAAGAAAGCTAAACCACCTGGAGTATAGGTGATTTTCTCGCCCTGATAGCCGACAGTCCAAAAATCCAACCAAGCTTCAGCTCGTTGCCGATATTCTTCCTTGCCTGTTAATTGAGCGAGTAAAACATAAGTCCCATAAGATTTATCATCAAACTGATAAGTATAGTTATAGGGTTTGCTCATCTGGACATACTCAGACTCCGCCTTAGCTAAATATTCTGAATCCACACCTTGAGCTTGTTTGGCTTTATATAACCAAATTGCCCCCCAAACTAACTCATCTTGATAGCCATTGTTAGAGGTATAAAAAGGATTAGCCTCTTTAAGACAATCAGAATATTTACCCCGATAGGTATTAGCAAAATCGAATAGTCGTTCGGCTTTTTGCACTAGTAGATTAGCATATTCCGTCTCACCATTATTACGAAAGAAAATAGAGCTAGAAGCTAGAGCAGCAGAAGTTTCCGCCGCTAAATCCGTCCCAGGACAAGTGGTATCAATTTTGTAGGCTGGGCGCTCCATTTCGTAATGCACCACCTCTAATGGCCCCCACCAGTTGTGATCTAGCTCACCATTACCCACCTGTCCATAAAGAACATATGACCCAGGATTATCATTAGCAAAAGAACTGAGTAAATAATCCGTAGCCCATTTAATATTCTGCGATAAATGCTCTAGCTGACCAGATGCTTGATAAGCAGAGTAATATTCAATGCCACCCCAAGCTAAATTAACCACCGCAAACGCCAAAGGAAAATTAAACTTGACGTTATCCCCTGCATCAACCCAACCGCCAGTGAGATCTAAGCCAACATCCTCCCCATCTTTGGGAGTAGAATCTCCCCGCCAGGGAAAACGATTCCACTCTGGTAGTTTGCCCGTCTGTTGTGCTTCATAAAATAAAATCGATTTTTGTAGTGCTTCGCCATAGTTTATGCTCTCTGAGCTGACGCTCGGTAACGAGGTCAAAGCAACCAAGACAAACGCCATCACTCCCGCTAATATTTGCTTGAATTTGGGTTTTTTGCTCAAGTTGAAGTTTAAATACATCAGTAAATATATAAAAATGTTCTAATTTACTAGGCTAACGTGCAATATGTCATATAGCCGATAAACTACCAAATTTTCATATTTGAAGCTAGAAAATTTTAACTTTGTTTGAAGATAATTCTTCTTGCAAAAAAAGATGGCGATATTTAGCAGTTGTGGCGATCGCTAGTAGCTTAATATTTTGAATGTTGCTTAAATAATTAGTAGCAAACTCTCTTGCCAGATTTAGATCGAGAAAAACTCCATTCCAACCATATCTATTTTGTTCAAACCATTTATCTGCTTGACCTTGCAGTAACTTAAATTCTTCAATAGTTAGTTTTAATTTTCTGCGGTATCGCTCTGGCTCTTTATCTCCAATGTCATTGATCCAGGTCAAAATAGATAAATCGGGATGGTGAGAACAAATACAAGTACTGAGACTATAAAATTTTTGAGGTATGAGAGAGTTGTTCATCCAACTTTTGCAGGGTGAACTCTCAACCAGATAATAACCGCCTAAAAAATATGTTTCTGTCCTAGACTACTTTTGTTCTTCGAGGTGTTGATTCTATCCTCTATTTAATCGCAGATAAACTTTACAATAAGAAATTGCAGCCATTATCGAAGAAATAGCTATGAGTGAGTTTGATTACGATTTAATTATTATTGGCGCGGGGGTTGGTGGTCACGGTGCAGCACTACACGCGGTTAAAAGCGGTTTAAAAACAGCAATTATTGAGGCGGGTGACATGGGTGGTACTTGTGTCAACCGTGGCTGTATTCCTTCTAAAGCCTTACTGGCTGCTTCTGGTAGAGTTAGAGAATTGGGCGATCGCCATCACCTCCAAGATCTGGGAATTCAACTGGGAGATGTGCAGTTTGAACGTCAGGCGATCGCCGATCATGCTACCAATTTGGTTAATAAGATTCAAGGGGATTTAACTAACAGTCTCAAGCGTCTCAAGGTGGATATCATTCGTGGCTGGGGGGAGCTGGCAGGAACCCAAAAGGTTAAAGTATCAAGTGATGCTGGGGATCAAACCTATACAGCGAAAGAAATTATGCTTTGCCCTGGATCTATCCCTTTTGTCCCTAAAGGTGTCGAAATTGATGGTCAAACTGTTTTTACCAGCGATAATGCAGTCAAATTAGAGTCCCTTCCTAACTGGATTGCGATTATTGGTAGTGGCTATATTGGCTTGGAATTTTCTGATGTATATACAGCTTTGGGTTGCGAAGTAACCATGATTGAAGCCCTGGACACTTTAATGCCTGGTTTCGATCCTGATATTGCCAAAATTGCCAAAAAAGTGCTTCTCGATCAGCGAGATATTGAAACCTACAAGGGTGTCTTTGCCACTAAAATTACGCCTGGTACACCTGTCCAGATTGAATTAACCGATGCCAAAACTAAAGAGGTAGTAGAAGTCTTAGAAGTAGATGCTTGTTTAGTCGCTACTGGACGTATTCCCGCCACTAAAAAACTCGGTCTAGAAACTTTAGCTGTTGAAATCGATCGACGAGGCTTTATACCCGTCAACGATAAAATGCAGGTATTACGTGACGGCAAACCTGTACCTCATCTTTGGGCGGTAGGAGATGCTACGGGTAAAATGATGCTGGCTCATGCTGCTTCAGGACAAGGAGTAATTGCGATCGAAAATATGTGTGGCGCAGACAAGGAAATAGACTATCGTTGTATTCCCGCTGCTGCCTTTACTCATCCTGAAATTAGCTATGTGGGCTTAACCGAAGCACAAGCTAAGGAAGAAGGCGAAAAATCAGGCTGGCAAGTAGCTACAGTCAAGTCTTTCTATAAAGGTAACTCCAAAGCTCTAGCCGAAGGCGAAACTGAAGGTGTGGCTAAAATTATTTATCGTCAGGATACAGGAGAATTACTAGGAGTACATATCATTGGTATCCATGCTTCCGACTTAATTCAGGAAGCAGCAAATGCGATCGCCCAGCGAGAATCTGTGCAAAATCTCTCTTTTAATATTCATACTCATCCCACCCTCTCGGAGGTACTCGATGAAGCCTATAAACGCGCTCAAGTAGTTGGTGTTTAGGCTAGTTGTTGGGGTATGCTCTTTAGCATTCCCTACCCTCACAAAGCTTATACCATTTGCGCAGCTTATGCTAAAGTACTAGCTACGCGTCGTCCTTTAGGACAATGGTATATCCGAAGGTGTATCCTTTAGGACTTCCTACTTCCTACTTCCTATTTCCTATTTTTTAATGGAGCATAGCGGATTTGAACCGCTGACATCTTGCATGCCATGCAAGCACTCTACCAACTGAGCTAATGCCCCTAATACCAAAATAATACTACCACAATTAGTGCAACTAGGTCACTGTAGGCAATTTAACTAAGACGACCTAAGCAACTATTAATTATAAAGTAAACCACCAACATGGCTGCTGCGGACGCTCCAACCAGTGTTCCTGCCAGCATTAGAGAGAACTCTTGCCGTTCCAAAGCCGATTGCATCAAGTGCAACGACCATGCCACTAGGGCAACATCAAATATGAGAATTGGAATCAGCATACTTTACGAAATGTAAACATGTATCTATCTTAGTATACAAGTTTTGGTTTTTGCTAGGTAACCTAATTAATTTAAGCTTTGCTAAAGATCGAGAGCTTAGGTCATGCGGATGGGAACTTGACGCTCCTGTAAATATAATTTGATTTCTTTGACGCTTAGTTGACCAAAATGTAGTAACGATGCCAACAAAGCAGCTTCGGCTTTTCCCCGATCAAAAGCGTCATAAATATGTTGACAGCTTCCCGCTCCACCAGAGGCAATTACAGGAATTTCTACGTGTTCGGCAATAGTTCGGGTCAAGTTTAAATCGTATCCTGCTTGAGTTCCATCAGCGTCCATGCTGGTTACCAAGAGTTCTCCAGCTCCCCGTTGAGCCATTTCTGTCGCCCAAGCGATCGCGTCTATACCCGTATTTTTGCGTCCTCCACGGACATAAACATCCCAGCCAGGATTATTACGATCAACTCGTCTACGAGCATCAATTGCCACGACGATACACTGTTTGCCAAAGCGATCGCTTGCATGATTAATTAACTCTGGCTGGCGAACTGCTGCGGAGTTGATACTCACTTTATCTGCACCAGCTCGTAACAAAATTTTAATATCTTCTAAGGATTGAATTCCTCCACCAACAGTCAGAGGAATAAACACTTGTTCGGCAGTGCGATATACAACATCAACAATTGTTCCTCGATCTTCATGGGTAGCTGTAATATCTAGAAAGACTAGCTCATCTGCTCCTGCATCATTGTAGACTTTAGCTAGTTCGACAGGATCTCCCGCATCTTTGAGATCGACAAAATTAACCCCCTTCACCACTCGCCCAGCGTTTACGTCAAGACAAGGTAAAATTCGTTTAGCAAGCATAGTTCAATTAGTAGTTGAGCAAAATATCTGTGGAGTTAATATTTAACAAGATCAATTGATGGATATTTTAAGGCGATCGCTAATATTTATCATTTAGTCTAGCAAAAGAAGCGCAATTGTCTAAACCAGAATTTTTATCCGCTACACAATAAAAAAGGACGAGACTAGCATCGATTGCTAGAATCATCCTTAATTCTCTATTAGTAATGCGCTCAGATTCACTATTATCTGAACACCACTAACAATTAAGTTCTGTGTTTCTTAGTAACGATTTTGACTGTTAGGCTTGTAAACAATAAAGCTAACAGTTTGGCATTGCTTGATGTTGTCAAAACCAACTACTCGAATATAACAATCAGAGTATTCAGAACGGCACTCGCGCACTTCGTTTAATACTTCTTGAGAACTACGAGCATCAAATAAAGGCAATTTCCACAAAGTCCAGTGGTGCAACTCGGGAGTAGGATCTTTTTCAAATTCTACACCAGGGATATAACCTTGATCGATCATAAAATCGATCTGTTTAGCGATTTGCTGATCTGTTAAAGGTGGTAGATATGAAAGGGTTTCGTAACGACGCTCTTTAGGTAAAGTTTTCATGTTTTCTTTGTCTGTATGTATGTTCTAATCAGAATCTTCGGTTTCTTCCGTTGCTTCTGAAGCATCTTGATTTAATGCTTCATCTGATGTTTGGGTAAGACGTTCCAAAAGATGACGACGATGAGCCAAATTACTTTCTTTAATTCCAACTGCGACTATTTCTGGCAAAAATTCGAGAGTTTGCTCTGCTATATCAGCACGAACAGTCATAATCCGTAGAGCAAGTTCTTTGCCTCTAGGTTCGGACATAATCTCCTGAATATAGGCTTCGGCATCTCGTAATTTTCCCCCTGAAGAATACTGTCTGAGCCAGATAGATTCTTGAGGATTAGTTTCGGCTAATTGGGCAATGACTAGCTGCACTGCTTTAAAGGTTAAATAGTTTTGGATAACTTTTGCCGTCTCTTTGGCAATATCTTGAGGTTGCATTTAGTTTTGATAGTTATTCTGAGATTTTAAACTTGACCTATTTAGTTCCTCATTTTCAATCTCAGAATTAACTACTTGCTGTTCACAAATAACTATGCTCTAAGCTCTAAATTTAGAGAGTATCTACTGCATCAAACTCGAACTTAATTTCTTTCCAAAGTTCACAAGCAGCAGCTAACTCAGGACTCCAACGACAAGCTTCGCGGATAACATCATTACCTTCACGAGCTAGGCTACGTCCTTCATTACGAGCTTGAATACAAGCTTCTAAAGCAACACGGTTAGCAGTTGCACCAGGTGCATTACCCCAAGGATGTCCTAAAGTACCACCACCAAACTGGAGACAAGAATCATCGCCAAAGATTTCCACCAGTGCAGGCATGTGCCACACGTGGATACCACCAGAAGCGACAGGCATGACTCCAGGAAGAGAAGCCCAATCTTGAGTGAAGAAGTTACCGCGAGAGCGATCTTCTTCTACATAGTCTTCACGCATTTGGTCAACAAAACCTAGAGTGATATCGCGTTCACCTTCAAGTTTACCAACCACAGTACCTGAGTGGAGGTGGTCACCACCAGACAGACGCAAACATTTAGCCAAAACGCGGAAGTGAATACCGTGATTTCTTTGACGGTCAATTACAGCGTGCATTGCGCGGTGAATGTGGAGTAAGACACCGTTACGACGACACCATTTAGACAAAGTAGTGTTAGCAGTAAAACCACCAGTCAGGAAGTCATGCATAACGATAGGAGTACCAATTTCTTTGGCAAACTCAGCACGTTCCATCATGTCTTCACAAGTAGCAGCAGTCACGTTTAAATAGTGACCTTTTACTTCATTTGTTTCAGCCTGAGATTTTTCAATCGCTTCTTGTACAAATAAGAAGCGATCGCGCCAACGCATGAAAGGTTGTGAGTTAATATTTTCGTCATCTTTGGTGAAATCCAGACCACCACGAAGACACTCATATACTGCACGACCGTAGTTCTTAGCAGATAGACCTAACTTAGGTTTAATAGTGCAACCCAATAAAGGACGACCATATTTATTTAACAGGTCTCTTTCTACAGTAATTCCGTGAGGAGGCCCTTGGAATGTTTTGAGCAAAGCTACAGGAAAACGAATGTCTTCTAGACGCAAAGCACGCAAAGCTTTGAATCCAAATACGTTACCTACCAAGGAAGTCAGAATGTTGGTTACAGAACCTTCTTCAAACAAGTCCATGGGGTAAGCAACAAAACAGAAGTATTGATTATCTTCACCAGGAACAGGCTCAACTTCATAACAACGACCTTTATAGCGATCGAGATCGGTTAAACCATCAGTCCATACTGTTGTCCATGTACCAGTAGAAGATTCCGCAGCTACAGCAGCAGCACACTCTTCAGCAGGAACACCAGGTTGGGGTGTCATCCGAAAACAAGCCAAAAGGTCTGTATCCTTCGGTGTATAGTCTGGGGTGTAATAAGTTAGTCGATAGTCTTGTACACCAGCCTTAAATCCAGCACCTGTCTTAGTTGCCATCTTTGGTCATTCCTCCATAAATAAAACGCTTATTTTTACTTTCTCTATAGAGCCACTCGTGATGACAGGCTGATAGCCATGCCACGCAAAGGTTTTTAAATTAAGACTAAATCTTGCTTTGATCAAACCCTATTCAGTTCATTAAATCTAGATCTCACAGGAGTGGCAGATAAATTAGTTGGTGACTCTATATACCGTTAAAAAAATCAGTAGAAAGATGTTTTGTAGTCTCAAAAAAACCGTTGCTATAAATAGCAGAGTAAGCTATTTTTCTTCAGTAATTTCTTATCTTCATAGAATATCATGAATGTTAATACTTAGTCAGTATTTTTAGCTCTGTTTTGATTGGTTTATTTTTTATAAAGCATAAAATAAACTAATCATTTTTCAATGATAATCATTAAAATTAAGAATTATTAATATTTTCTTTATTTGGTTGCTTACAAGATACTCTGTCGAAGCTTAAATTTAAACTCATAAGTATTTTTACTCATCTATTTTTAATTAGATATCTTCTGAATTTGATTAATAGTTGCTTAAATAAAAAAACCAATACAAATAACTATTTGTATCGGCTATCTAAGGTAGGAAAAATGTGTCAGTATTTCTCGTAGATTCGTCATATATTTCATCTTTAGGAAAATTTTATGGGCTTTGAGAACCAGAATGATGAGTTTTATTGTGAGGAAAGAGAGTGATTAAAAGTTCATTAATATAAAGCTGACCGACTACTGGTTTTTTATTCTGGTTAAGAGGATTTTGAGTTGCCGTTTCAACTGGAGTAACCGAAGGTGAATCTGGAACGGAATGAGAATTTTGAACTGATTGATGCTTCGGTTTATCTACGCTATCAGACTTGCTATCATTGACCCCGACGTGATTGACGTTTTTGCTATTTTTGCTTGATTGAGTTTGGGGTTGCGCATGGCTATTTTCTTCTACCTGACGAGAACCATCACCGATAATCGAGCCAGGTTCAATTACAACCATTGTCGCCACATCTGATTGAAAAATGGTAGTTGAAGTACCAATACAACAATTACTTCCAATCTTACTCGCTCCAATAATCAGTACCCCAGCACCTAAAATCGCTCCACTACCTATTTCAATAGAACCTTGAGCCGCATTAATAATCGCTCCCATGCCAATGCAAGCATCTGCACCAACAATAATCTTATGCTCAGGTGCAGCCTGCAAGATTACTCCTGGAGCCAAGGATGCTGTAGGATGAATCTCGACATCGCCACTAATGCGGATATCTTTATTTATAGTAGGTTGTGGAGGCGGGAGATAAATCATGGAGAAAAATAAACAGATTGATGGACGCAGGAGCAGTTTTGGTCGTCAATATTGATTGTTATTTATACAACAACCGCTCCATTGCCCGCGATCGCGATCGCCACCTCTAAGTTGGCTTATGGTCGCTGAATAATAGTTTCGGCGACTCTTTTTTTACTTTTAGGATCGATACCCAGCAGCCTGACATATTCACCAGAATGTTCGGCTAAACATACTTCTAACAACGCTACTACGTCTAGCTCATGACGACTATCGATAGTAGAGCAGCTTTTCCAAGATTGAGCTTTAAAACGACGTTTATCAGCGTGTTCTGTCCCGATTTTATAACCAGCAGCTAATAAAGAACGTACTTCCTGGACTGCTTCATCGTTTAAATGCTTTGTACTGAACTGATTGTAGTTAGGTGAGCGACCCTGGTGTTTGGAGCCACTGGTATAGTCAGAAACAAAATATCCTCTGCCATTGCCATTGCCATTACCATTGCCATTGCTGCTATGACCATTGTCACTACGGCCGTTTTGATAACTGTCTTCTGGACGTTGAATAATAGTTTCGGCGACCCGACGTTTTGCCTGATCGTCAATACCCAACATCCGAACATATTCGCCAGAATGTTCTACCAAACAAGCTTCTAAAGCAGCAATAACGTCTGATTCACGACTACTTTCAATTGGGGAGCAACTTTTCCAAGATTGAGCCTTAAAACGCCGTTTATCAGCGTGTTCTGTCCCAATCTTAAATCCAGCAGCTAACAAAGAACGAATTTCTTGGATAATTTTAGAACCAAGTCTGCCGACCCCATTACTGTTACCATAACTGTAGCTTTCTTTATTACTACTATAGCTATGGTTGTTGCCATTACTACCACTGTAGCTAGAAGAACTACGATTAGATTGAGTGGGATTATCGCCAGGACGCTGAACGATAATCTCAGCGACTCTTCGTTTGGCATTAGCATCTACTCCAATCACACGAATGTATTCTCCTGGGTAATCAGCAACAGCCTGCTCGATCGCATTGAAAACTTTATTGCCGCTTACCTGTCCGATGGTAAGCCAGGATTTAGTTCTAAAACGGCGTTGATTAGCATGTTCGATCCCAATATTACAGCCTTGAGCAATTAAACTATTGATCTCTTGTGCAGCACCGTTCCCTAAATTACCGCTAGGCTGACCTGTACTACGATTTCTGCCACTCCGACTTTTACTAGAAACATGAGTTGCCACGCTTCTAACAGTTCCTTCTCCTGGAGTGTCTTCAGGACGCTGGATCACGACTTCGGCGACTCTTCTTTTGGCTCTGGGGTCAACCCCAATTAATCTGACGTATTCTCCTTGGTATTCATGAAGTATAGACTCTAACCTGGCGACAACTTGATTCTCATTTCTGCCGTCAATTTGACCAATCGTTAACCATGATTTGGTTTTAAAACGACGTTGGTTTGCATGTTCAGTGCTGATGATACAGCCTTGCGCTAGTAGCGATCGCACTTGGGTTTTAATATCTGAACTTAAACTCATATTACTTACTGAATTTGTATATTCACTTTGGTCGTTAATATCGGAATTTTGCTCTGCGTCTGTTCCTTTCGATACTTTATATACTTGAGGATTAACGCAAGCCTCATCATCGGCACAGCGATAACCAGCTAAAAGAGCCTCGTTAATTTCGACTACATGGTTGGCAAAATCGCGATCGCTATCAATTACATTAGGAAGGCGTTCTGCCTGCTGCTGGTTGACGATCACTGCTCCTGAAGGAACATACTTCCCAGGAGGAATCTCCACGTCCTGAATCAAGGCGTGCATCATGATAATGCAACCATCCCCCACCTTGGCATTGAATACGGTGGAGCGAAAACCAATAAAGCATTCATCCCCAATGTATGCTGGCCCATGAATAAGTGCCATATGGGTAATACAGGTGTTCTTGCCAATCCAGACTGAGTATTCTTGGCGATCGTCACCAACTACTCGACCCTGTTCTAGACCATGAATTACAACACCATCTTGAATATTGCTGCTTTCTCCAATGAAAAAAGGCGTTCCCTCATCGGCTCGAATGGAACTACCTGGGGCCACAAAAACATTCGCGCCAATCCGCACATCACCAATTAAACGCGAAAAAGAATGTACGTAGGCAGTCTTATCCACTTTTGGTTTTGCTAAATTGTTCGACCACGGAGTCGGGGGAGCCGCCTTGGTGCGGGCTGCCATTGTTTCAATTCCTCCTAAACTAAAACTAACTTAACGAGCGACCCTGCTGACGAAACGCCAGCTAAGGCTTTAATCTGGCTTGACCGTGAACTCGCGAGCTGATTATCTGTCAAATTGATCTTGATCTAACTGTATTTTATGTCAATCAAGTCTATGACAGCCGTTCAGCTTCTTTCTTGCTATAAAGGGCATTGCGCTCAACATTGACCGTATCAATAATGCCCACAATGGTAGCGTCAAGAGGTTTTAATTCTTGACCAGCTTCGATTCTGGCCGCGCTACCGCGACTAACTAAGACCCATTCGCTAACACCAGCCCCAATCAAGTCTCCAGCAACTTCATACTTAGGAAGAAGCTGCCCTTCTTCATCAATATATTGAACTAGAAGCAACTTAATCCCTCTCATACTGGGGACTTTATGCGTGCTAACTACCGTGCCGCGAACTTGGGCTATCTGCATAACATGTTGCCTAAATTAATTTTAGGTAATTTTAGGGTCTTCTTAAAGGACGAGGATTAACGCTTTCTCTGAATTGCTCCACCGCTTCGGTGTAACGAATTGGCAGAACATATTCGAGGTTTTCGTGAGGACGAGCAATAATGTGAGTAGACAACACTTGACCGCCATTTACTCTGCTAACATTCTCAGTACCTGCTGATACAGATGCTTGGACTTCGGATACATCGCCACGGACGATTACTGTAACGCGACCTGTGCCGATTTTTTCGTATCCGACTAGGGTTACACGCGCTGCTTTAACCATGGCATCTGCTGCTTCTACTACCGCAGGAAAACCCAAGGTTTCGATCATTCCAACTGCAATTGACATAACTATTTTGCTCCTGATTTTTTTTAAGAATGTTCCGCCTGGGCGGAACATGGTCATTTAATTGCTTAATCTGCTATTAATTTTGTGATGAACTTCGTTCAATCTGCTCTTTTAATAATTTATTAATAGGTGCGGAACTGCTCGACTTCTTCGGTATAACGAATTGGCAGAACGTATTCGAGGTTTTCATGAGGACGGGCAATGATGTGAGTAGAAAGTACTTGACCACCATTTACTCTAGTTACGTTCTCAGTGCCTGCTGCTACAGACGCCTGGACTTCAGATACATCGCCGCGGACGATTACTGTAACGCGACCTGTGCCAATTTTTTCGTATCCGACTAGAGTGACGCGCGCTGCTTTAACCATAGCATCTGCTGCTTCTACTACCGCAGGGAAACCCAAGGTTTCGATCATTCCAACTGCAATTGACATAATTTTTACTCCTTTACAGCTAGCTATATTGCTAGCCACGTTTTGCTAAATTTACTAGTGTTTAAGTATTGTGATTACTAATTTGAGTTACTAACTTATTAGTAGGAGCGAAACTGTTCTACTTCTTCGGTGTAGCGAATTGGTAGTACATATTCGAGGTTTTCGTGAGGGCGAGCAATGATATGAGTAGAAAGTACTTGACCACCATTTACTCTTTTTACAGATTCAGTACCTGCTGCTACAGATGCCTGTACTTCTGACACATCGCCTCGCACAATTACTGTAACGCGACCAGTCCCAATTTTTTCGTATCCTACTAGGGTGACACGGGCTGCTTTAACCATAGCATCTGCTGCCTCTACTACTGCTGGAAATCCCAGAGTTTCAATCATTCCAACCGCAATTGACATTTTTTTTCCTCTTCAAACCAGATATACACACAACAAACATGTCTGACAGTTGGGGTAAAAAACTTACCTTGCCAACCAGCCGTGCTTTATCACTCCTAAATGTGGCTTGCTAAATCCAACCTGAATGGCTCATAGAGAACTATCAACTGTAGTATAGTTATCTACTTTTCTTTTGGGGTTGAACATAAAGATAGCTGAAACCGCATCATTCAAAAAACCATCATTTCGTTAGCAATAAATAAGCCAATGCTAATTTATTTACTCCTACATCAAGCATAAATAACCATGACGCCTTTGACAATATAAAACATGATTATATTTTTTAATTTGATTGTTAATGAGAATTAATACCTGCTTAAAAAAGCGACACAATATTTGACAATCAATTGTACCTATTGATGCTATTGATATTTTTTATAATTTATTTATAAGTGATAGTCTGCACTGAAAATAAATAATGGTTCAATTTAAAAAAGAATAGAGACGTAATAGCTGATAAAATAGGCTTTTAATCAAAAAATAAATTTTACGGTTGAGCTAAGAGAAATTAGCAGCAGTCAGCTTTAAGATTCGCAATTATAAATTTTGGCATAGTAAATTATTAAACAGTTTGGATGACTGACTTTTTATTAGAAAATTTTTGGTTCATACCTATATATAGCTTAATAGGTGCATTAATCACCTTGCCTTGGTCTTTAGGTATTGTGCGCCAAACAGGGCCTCGTCCGGCGGCATATATTAATATCCTCATGACGATAGTGGGTTTTATCCACAGTTCGATTATTTTCCATCTCACCTGGAGTAGACCAGCACGACAACTAGTTTTTCATTGGCTACAGGTTGCAGACCTTGATTTAACTTTGTCGTTTGAATTGTCTCCTGTCAGCTTTGGTGGATTGGAGGTGGTGACGGGTATCAGTTTATTAGTACAAATATATGCTCTGGGGTATTTAGAAAAAGACTGGTCGTTGGCGCGCTTTTTTGCTTTGATGGGCTTTTTTGAAGCTGCCCTGGCGGGTATAGCTATGAGCGATTCTTTGCTTCTCAGCTACTGTTTATTAGAAGCATTGACTTTATCTACTTATTTACTAGTCGGTTTCTGGTATGCTCAACCCTTAGTTGTTACTGCTGCCAGGGATGCTTTTTTAACTAAAAGGGTAGGGGATATTGTTTTGTTGATGGGTATTGTCGCTCTTTCTAATTATGGAGAGGGACTAAATTTTTCCCAGTTAGAAACTTGGGTCAGAGGAAATCAGCTGGCACCGTCAGTAGCAGCTTTATTAGGTCTGGCTTTGATTGCAGGGCCGATTGGTAAATGCGCTCAGTTTCCGCTTAACCTTTGGCTAGACGAAGCAATGGAAGGGCCTAACCCAGCAGGAATCATGCGGAATTCGATTGTGGTTTCGGCGGGAGCTTATGTTTTGATTAAGTTAGAACCTGTGACGACGCTCTCTCCAGTCTCTGCCTATGTTTTGATTATTGTCGGGGCAATTACCGCCATTGGTACGTCTTTAATGGCGATCGCCCAAATAGATATTAAGCGCGCTTTGTCTCATTCAACCAGCGCCTATATGGGTTTGGTGTTTATTGCTGTCGGCTTGAGGCAGGTAGATATTGCCTTTTTGCTCTTGTTTAGTCATGCGATCGCTAAAGCACTATTGTTTATGAGTGCAGGATCGGTCATCTTAACCACCAATAATCAAAACGTTACGGAAATGGGTGGCTTATGGTCAAGAATGCCAGCAACCAGTCTATCTTTTCTAGTTGGCGCAGCAGGACTGATTGCTCTTTCCCCTCTAGGAATGTTCTGGACATATGACCGTTGGTTTAGTGGCGCTTGGGATGTAGATTGGTGGCTGCTGCTGATTATCATGTTTGTTAACGTCTTTTCCGCAATTAACTTGACCAGGCTATTTAGAGTGATTTTTCTCGGCCCACCTAAAGTCAAAAGTCGTCGTGCGCCCGAAGTTCCCTGGCAAATGTCAGTACCAATGGTATCCCTAATAATAGTTACTTTAATTACTGCCTTTGCCCCCGCACAATGGTCACTGTGGTTGAGTCCCAATACACCTTTAGCTCTAGAACGACCAGAATTGGTTATTCAGTATGCAACACCTTTATTAATCGCCTCTGGTGCGCTGGGATGTATTATCGGTTCAACGATCAAGGTACGTAAAGCCTGGGCGCGGTCAAGTAACCTTACATTGCGCTTTTTCCAAGATTTACTGGCTTATGATTTCTATATTGACAAGCTGTATGAACTGACGGTGATCGCTGCGGTATCCAACTTAGCTAAATTGACCTCGTGGATAGATCGCTACATAGTAGATGGAGCGGTTAATTTTGTGAGTTTGGCAACCATTTTTAGCAGTAATGCTCTCAAATACAATACTTCTGGACAATCCCAGTTTTATCTTGCCACGATCATTATTGGGGTGGGATTACTTTTGTGGTCGATGATTAATGGTCAGTGGTCACTGGTAACAAATTATTGGTCGTCCATTATGTAACAGCGCTATTTTAATTAGCAATTTTAAGCTGCAATTTTAGACTGTAATTTTTAATCGATTTTATTCAATTCTTTGAGATAGCATCATGCTTAGTGCTTTAATCATCATTCCTTGCTTGAGTGCAGCCATCATGGGGTTACTGCCCGCAAAAGGCAATAGTCCACGCCAGATCGCGATTGTTACAGCGATCGCTGTTTTCGCTGTTAATCTCATTCTGGCTTGTCAGTTTGATTTTCAACACGAGAGTTTTCAGTTTGTGGAAGATATCGCCTGGATTCAATGGATCGGCTTGAACTACCACTTAGGAATTGATGGTCTTTCTTTTCCGCTGGTGTTGCTCAACAGTTTTTTAACCTTAATTGCTATCTTTAGCACTAATCCTCAGATTCAGAGACCTAGACTGTATTATGCCATGTTGCTGTTGTTAAGTGGCGGTGCAGCTGGGGCATTTCTGGCTCAAGACTTACTCTTATTTTTCCTATTTTATGAACTGGAAATTGTCCCTCTCTACTTCTTAATTGCCATTTGGGGTGGCCCCAAAAGAGGTTATGCAGCAATGAAATTTCTGCTCTATACTGCTCTTTCGGGAATTTTGGTTTTAGCTTCTTTCTTGGGACTAGTTTGGCTAACTGGGGCAACTAACTTCGATTATTTACCTCTGCGATCGCACGATCTATCCCTAGCCACTCAGTTATTACTTTTGGCACCTTTATTGGTGGGAATTTTTATCAAAATTCCGATTTTTCCTTTTCATACTTGGCTTCCTGATGCCCACGTTCAAGCATCCACACCAATCTCCGTCTTATTGGCAGGAGTACTGTTAAAACTAGGTACTTATGCTCTATTACGTTTTGCGGTCGGTCTATTCTTCGACGGTTGGTTATATCTTGCGCCTTGGCTAGCGATTTTAGCTGCCATTAGTGCTTTATATGGCGCTTCCTGTGCGATCGCTCAAAAAGATATGAAGAAAGTAGTAGCCTATTCTTCTGTGTCTCATATGGCTTATATTCTTCTGGCAGCAAGCGCTACGACTCGTCTCAGCATGACCGCTGCGGTATTCCAGATGGTGAGTCATGGCTTAATCTCTGCTTTTCTGTTTCTACTGGTAGGCATGGTCTATAAAAAGACTGGCTCACGAGATGTTGATGTTCTCAGAGGTTTGCTCAACCCAGAAAAAGGACTTCCTGTGACGGGAGGCATGATGATTTTGGGAGTAATGGCAAGTTCGGGATTACCAGGAATGGTGGGTTTTATCTCCGAATTTCTCGTATTTCGTGGCAGTTTTCCCATTTTTCCGATTCCGACTCTACTTTGTTTAGTGGCAACGGGTTTGACCGCCGTGTATTTTCTGTTGGTAGTTAATAAAGTGTTTTTTGGCCGCTTAACTGAAGGATTAGCGCAGATTCCCCCTGTGCGGTGGCAAGAACATGCTCCTGCCTTTGTCTTACTACTGCTGATTATCGCTTTTGGTCTTAAGCCAGATTGGGTAACTCACTGGAGCGAGGTACAGGCGATCGCACTTTTGCCAGGCAGTTAAGTCACCACTATTTTTAATCTAATTTAATTTAAAAGTTTAAATCTTGAATTCAACTACTGTATTAAATAAATAATCATGGCTCGTATCTCTAAAAGCTCTAAATCCTTGTTGGTAGAGGAGTACATCACCAGATTAGAACAAGGATCGGCGTTACTTGATGATTCTCCACAGAACTTGCTCGAAGTTGTGGGCATTCTCAAAAGCTATGGGGTAGTTTTAGATGCTTACTCCATAAATTTAAACTATATTGCTGATACTCAATTTCTGAAACTGTTTCCCTTTTTTAAATACTTCAACGGCAAGGTGAATGCGAATACTGTAGCCAAGTTTATAATCCACGATCGCATTAACTACGAATACGCGGAATATTCCATGAAAGCAATGTTTTGGCATGGTGGTGGTGGTGTCGATGCCTATCTTGATACGCCAGAATTTACAGCAGAAACAGAACGATTGATTAAAGCCTATTATCGCTATAATCCCTTGATGTTGGCGCTCCACAAAGCATTCCCCGACTTTGTACCTGAGCAAATGCGTCAAATGGCTTATTACAGTGCTTTAGGTCAGTTTTGGCGAGTAATGAGCGATATCTTTCTTAATTTGTCAGATAGTTATGACCAAGGGAAGATTAAATCTATCCCAGATGTGGTGCAGTTTGTGCTTGATGGTTTAGTTGCAGATGCAGCACGTCCAATTACCTATACGGTTAAGCTGCGTGGTCAAGAATACGACATTATCCCTAAATCAGCAGGAATAACTTTTTTGGTGGACACTGGTGTTCCTTATATAGAGGCAATCTTCTTCCGTGGTACTCCTTTTGCGGGAACTGTTTCCTATAACGCTCAAGCCTACGAAATTCCTTACGATCTAGGAATGTTTAATTATGGAGCTTTATACGCCGATCCTTTGCCTATCGGTGGTGCTGGCATTCCCCCAACCTTATTGATGCAGGATATGCGCCATTTTCTACCAGATTATCTTCATCAACTTTATCAAGTTAAAAGCGTCCGTGGACTAGGCGATCTGCGAGTGCAAATTTGCGAAAGTTTTCAAAAATCAATGTTTTGTGTCACTACTGCTGCTGTCAAAGGATTAGCTCCCTATCCCTTGGATACAACAAACCCCGAAGAAAAGCTAGCTAATCGTAAATATCTAACGGGGTGGCTCAATCGAATTTTAGAATCTCAACTAATTAAGGTGAATAATGAGACTCAAAGTCAGTCGGCACTGAAGCATAGCTAGACAGATAAATTTTTTCCAGCGGAAAGTATAGTTGCAATGTTACAGGAAATAGGAAATAGGAAATAGGAAGTAATTAGAATAAAGTTAGACTAAAAAAAAATTCAGAAGTTAATCAATTGTGAGTAAGCTAACTCAACTTAAAATTGGCGAATTGGCTAAACAAACAAATCTTTCTGTGGGAACTTTACGCTACTACAGCGATCTAGGATTATTGCAACCAGTACAAATAGGTGATAACGGCTACCGTTATTATGCTCAGGATGCACAGAAACAAGTTGAATTTATCAAAAAAGCTCAGACTATTGGATTTACCCTTAAAGAAATAAAACAAATTTTAGATGTGCGCGATCGCGGTGAAATACCTTGCAATTTAGTACAAGATTTACTAGACAACAAGATCGAGCAGCTAGAAATTCAAATTAAGAAAATGAGTCTATTTCAGCAAGAGTTACAAAAATATCGTCTTAGCTGGAGCGATAACTCTAATCTTCAATCTGACTTACAAGAGGTTTGTCCTCTGATTGCTAGTGTGTCTATCGACTTAGCGCCGACAAATTGATTAGTAATTACTGATTACTGATTACTGATTACACAATAAATATTTGTTATTTAAATGCCGGGACGCAGACTTGAACTGCGGACACATGGATTTTCAATCCATTGCTCTACCACCTGAGCTATCCTGGCTTGCGTTTTTTTGCGCTTAATCAATGTAGCAGACTGAATGTCTAATTTGCAACCCTATTTGCAAAATAATTATGCTGCTTGTTATATTTCAACAGATATTCACACTATAATAAACGTAATTTCTAGTAAAAAAGAGGGCCATCCTATGACAAATGCCACTGTAGTAAAATGCGCTTGCGATCGCTGTCATTGCGAAATTTCTTTAGAGAATGCCATCAAAAAGAACGAGCAATATTATTGTTGTGAGGCTTGCGCCAACGGACATACTGAGGATCAAAGCTGCAAAATGTCAGATTGCCACTGTGGTTAATAATTAGTAATTAATCATTAATAATTAATTATGTCCATAGCACCAGATCAATATCTATCTCCTGAAGAATCAGCCGATATTGATGCGGCATTACTTTCTAGTAGCGAAAAGTTTCTCACTCGCCTGACTATTTCCTCTCAAAGGTTATTGCAGGCGATCGCTCAAGATTATCAAATAGGAATTGCCGAACTAACCCACACTCAGATTATTCAATGGTTTGAAAATGATAGTAAAGCCAAACGAGAGCAAGGAGATGATGCAGGAACTCTAAAATGGTAGTTAAACCCAGCCTTAATCAACAATAGACGACAGCTGATTAAAGTCATAACCCCTTAGCTTTACAATAGAATCTAGACTAAATAAATTCTTAATAGAGCAATACTTGACTCGTTATGCAAACTCTGGATAATCTTAATCTTACTAACACCCCAGCTTTTGATACCACTATCCATAGGCGAAAAACGCGAGGGGTAAAAGTTGGTGACATTACTATCGGTGGTGGCAATCCAGTGGTAGTACAGTCGATGATTAACGAAGATACTTTAGATATTGATGGCTCAGTTGCCGCAATCCGCCGTCTGCATGAAATTGGCTGTGAAATTGTCAGAGTGACCGTCCCCAGCATGGCTCATGCTAAAGCCTTAGCTGAAATAAAGCAAAAATTAGCCCAGACTTATCAAGCAGTCCCTTTAGTCGCAGATGTCCACCACAACGGCATGAAAATCGCCTTGGAAGTGGCTAAGCATGTCGATAAGGTGCGAATTAACCCAGGTTTATACGTCTTTGAAAAACCCAAAAGCGATCGCACTGAATACACTCCCACCGAATTTGCGGAAATTGGTAGCAAAATTCGTGAAACTTTAGAACCTTTGGTTGTCTCACTGCGAGATCAAGGTAAGGCGATGCGCATTGGGGTTAACCATGGCTCTCTCTCAGAAAGGATGCTGTTTACCTACGGTGATACTCCTGAAGGGATGGTAGAGTCGGCGCTAGAGTTTATTAAAATCTGTGAATCACTAGAGTTTTACAATATTGTTCTGTCTCTTAAAGCTTCTCGCGTTCCTGTCATGCTGGCAGCCTATCGCCTCATGGTACAGCGCATGAATGAGTTGGGTATGGAGTATCCCTTACACTTGGGGGTTACAGAAGCGGGAGATGGCGAGTATGGCAGGATTAAATCTACGGCGGGCATTGGGACTCTCTTAGCTCAAGGCATTGGCGATACAATTCGCGTGTCTTTAACTGAATCACCAGAGAAAGAAATCCCTGTTTGCTATAGCATCTTGCAAGCATTGGGACTCCGCAAAACAATGGTAGAGTATGTTGCTTGTCCTTCCTGTGGTCGAACTCTATTTAACCTCGAAGAAGTGCTGCATAAAGTACGCGAGGCAACCAAGCATCTAACAGGTTTAGATATTGCTGTAATGGGCTGTATTGTCAATGGCCCAGGGGAAATGGCAGATGCCGATTATGGTTATGTTGGTAAGCAGCCTGGCTATATTTCTCTTTATCGTGGTCGAGAAGAAATTAAAAAAGTTCCTCAAGATCGAGGGGTAGCGGAATTAATTAATTTAATCAAGTCTGACGATCGCTGGGTTGAACCAGATTAGACTCAGTTACACGCTCTCGATTGATAATAAACCAGCCAACTAATATAGACATAACACCTGCACCAATAAAGCCTAAATCCCAAGCGAGTTGGTGCGCGCCTGGTTTTACATGGTGAATTTGCAAAATATGATGGCTAAGAATCCCTTCTACAACATTAAACATTCCCGCACCGATACAGAATGCACCAATGAAAACTGATGTAGATAACTCAACGTCATCCCGTTTAACTGCTATCCACAGAGTAATTATGCCAGTCAGCGTCATAATCCAGTCAAAGAGGTGAAACAAACCATCGCCTAAAGTATTTAATTCTAAACCCGCCACAGTGTTGCTACTTTCAATGTTGGTAAACATATGATGCCACTGTAGTAGTTGATGAAAAAAAATACCATCAAAAAAGCCACCTTGTCCTAAACCTAAGAATATTCCTGCCAGAAATAAAGAGCGATGATGATTAATAATATTCATTGTTTCTATGCTAATTAAGATTCAAATGTTGTTGATTTACAGCTGCTGATTGAAGAATTATTAAACTAGGTCGTCAAAAAAAAATAGCGATCGCTTTGCGCTAATCTTTAAAGAGCAATTATGGCGTTCTTAATTATTATTATTACAAAGGCTTTTTAAGAAATAATGCTTTGGGTGAAGAAATAATTACTTCGGTTCTCAGCAGAAATTGTCACTGGTAAATAATGTTAGAATTCCCATGTAGCTAGGGGTGCCTAAAGATTGGCTGAGATATACCCTAAGAACCTGAGACTGGTTAGCACCAGCGGAGGGAAGCTGTTTATTAAGGGAAAAAAATATGAGAAGCGAATGGATTGCCAAGCGTCGAGGACAGGGCAATGTGTCTCAGATGCATTATGCACGTCAGGGAATTATTACCGAAGAGATGCATTACATCGCTAATAGAGAGCGGTTGTCAGCAGACTTAATTCGGGATGAAGTGGCTAGAGGCAGAATGATTATTCCTGCCAATATTAATCATCCAAACCTAGAGCCAATGTGTATTGGTATTGCTTCTAGCTGTAAGGTGAATGCCAATATTGGAGCTTCTCCTAACTCTTCTGATATCAATGAAGAAGTAGATAAGCTCAAGCTGGCGGTTAAGTACGGTGCTGATACTCTGATGGACTTGTCCACAGGTGGCGGTAACTTAGATGAGATTCGGACTGCTATCATCAATGCCTCGCCAATTCCCATTGGTACAGTACCAATTTACCAGGCACTAGAAAGCGTCCACGGTGATATCGAAAAACTTTGTGCCGATGACTTTCTGCGCATTATTGAAAAACACGCCCAACAGGGTGTGGACTACATGACGATTCACGCAGGTATCCTAATTGAGCATCTGCCTTTAGTCAAAAACCGCTTAACAGGTATTGTCTCTCGTGGTGGGGGAATTATCGCTCGTTGGATGCTACACCATCATAAGCAAAATCCTCTCTATACTCATTTTGATGAGATCATTGAGATTTTCAAAAAATACGATGTTTCCTTTAGCTTAGGAGACTCATTACGACCTGGATGCGCCCATGATGCTAGTGATGCAGCTCAGTTAGCAGAATTAAAAACCCTCGGTCAACTAACTCGTCGCGCTTGGGAACATGATGTTCAGGTGATGGTGGAAGGGCCTGGTCATGTGCCAATGGATCAAATTGAGTTTAACGTCAAAAAGCAAATGGAAGAGTGTAGCGAAGCACCTTTCTATGTTTTAGGGCCTTTAGTCACAGATATTGCTCCTGGTTATGACCATATCACTAGTGCGATCGGTGCAGCAATGGCTGGCTGGTATGGTACAGCAATGCTCTGTTATGTAACTCCTAAAGAACACCTTGGTTTACCCAATGCTGAAGATGTGCGTAATGGTTTAATTGCCTATAAAATCGCGGCTCATGCTGCGGACATTGCTCGTCATCGTCCAGGTGCGAGAGATCGAGATGATGAACTTTCTAATGCACGCTATAACTTTGACTGGGAGAAACAGTTTGAACTGTCTCTAGATCCAGAAAGAGCAAGGGAATATCATGATGAAACTCTCCCCGCAGATATTTATAAAACTGCTGAGTTTTGTTCTATGTGTGGCCCTAAATTCTGTCCCATGCAAACCAAAGTTGATGCCGATGCGATCACAGAGCTGGAAAAATTCTTAGCATTAGAAGAAGAGAAGAAAGCTGTTGCTCAAAGTTGATAGGTTAGTCAATAGTAATTATGGAGTAAGTATTCACTTACTCTTTTTTTTAGGCAAAAAAGCTGCTACAAAAAATGCCGATCTGAGTCGTTAAAATTAATCTAGATGACCTTGAGGTGCGACCATGACTCTCGATGATTTGACTCCAGCCCTAAAAGAAAAAATTAAAGAAATTGCAGCTCAACATGGAGCTTTTAACGTGCGGATATTTGGTTCTGTCGCCAGAGGACAAGCCGATCAAAACAGCGATCTAGATTTGCTAGTAGATTACGATTTAAATAAAATTAGCCCCTGGTTTCCCGTGCGGCTAATACGAGATCTGGAAAATTTACTAGGCATTAAAGTGGATGTAGTAACCACCGAAGGACTAAAAGACAGAATCCGCAAAGAAGTTTTGCAAAACTCTTTAATCCTATGAGAAATGATCGAGAAAGAATAGGAGATATTCAAGAAGCAATTAATAAAATTGAAAAGTACGCAATTAAGGGAAAAACAGAATTTTTTGCCAATGAACTTATACAAAGCTGGATAATTTTACAATTACAAATCATTGGTGAAGCTGCGCGAGCGATGACTCCTGACACCCATCAACAATATCAAAAAATTAACTGGCGAGACATAATAGATTTTCGCAACTTATTAGTTCACGAATACTTTCGGGTAGATTTAAAAATTATCTGGCAAATAATCGAGCAAGAAATACCAACTCTCAAAAAAGAAATTGATTTAATTCTTAAACAAGACTAATCCAAGCAATTGCTTTACTCGCATTAGCTTAAATATACGATCGCACTAATACTTTTTCTACTTTAACCAAGTTAATGAACTTTTCTGATGACTGGACTCCTCTTGTTGGAGGAAATGTAAATTTAGTTGCCCTCAAGGGTAATGTAGTTCGACGTAAGCTTACACCAGTTAGCCCTGCTATTCACCAACTACTAAAATATCTAGAAGCCAAAAATTTTCTATCCGTTCCTAGGCTTCTCGACAGTGATGACGAATATGAATATTTTTCGTATTTTCCTGGCAAAGCAATTTTTAGACCTTGGTGTGACGCAATTAAAACTGATGAATTTATCGCACAATTAGGTGAGTGGCTCAAAAATTATCATGAGGTTGTGGTTGATTTTAGGTTAAAAGGCGATGTTCATTTTAATTGGGGATTTACTTTCCCAGAGGCTGATATGATTGTTTGCCATGGGGATTTAGGCCCTTGGAACTGTATTCAAGAAAATGGTAAATTTCAAGGTATTATCGATTGGGATTTAGCGCATTATGGCTATGTAATGGACGATATAGCCGAGTTTGCGTTTGAATTTATTCCTTTTCAGCCCAATCTTCCAGAAATAACGGGAGAAGAGTTATCAAATGCAAGTCTTATTGAGCGTTTAGAAGTTTTTTGTCAAGCCTATGGAAATCTGAAACCTGGCAAAATTTTGGAGCATATTCCTGTTTACCTTACTCGGATGAATGCAGATTTGAGAAAACAAGCAAGCTTAGGTATTGAACCTTTTGTTTCTTTTGTCGCAGGAGGTATTGCTGATAAATTAGATCGGCATAAAGCCTATGTATTGTCGCATTGGTTAAATTAGTAGAATAATACATCTTGTGTATAAAATTATTCGCCTTACATTTGGTAATAATTTCAGGAATTTGTAGGTCGATAAATTCTACTCAGAGGATGTCTGAGAACTCAATTCTGTTATGCTTAGACCCTAGCAGATCCCCCCTAGCCCACGGCAGTCGCTACAACGGAGGAAACCTCCGCAACGCGCTGCCTCCCCTTAACAAGGGGGGAATCGGAATCAAAGTCCCCCTTAACAAGGGGAGCCACTGCGGTCTTGGGGTCTCCCCAAGTAGAGCAAGTGGCATGGATTTAGGGGGATCTACCCACTGGAAACGTAGCAATTAGACTTTTCAGATATCCTCTCAAACTGCGATCGCTTTTTCCTAAGCAATATAAGTTCGACAAAATTAAACAACAGTATCAGGTTTGGTTAAGCTCTATTGAAGTACCATGGAGGATTTTGCTAAAATCTTCTGTACTCGTTCGATAACTGTGGTTAAATACGCGTAATCTGGCAGTGGTTCATTGGGTAGATAGCCAGCACTAGAGGCAATGAAAGAGGGAGTATCGCGTAACGCCAATCTAATTTGCTCCTGTTGATTCCGCTCTAGGCGATCGCTAATGAGAATTGCTCCTGAAGGTACGTTGTGGCGATCGAGGTAAATAACCTTAAATTGGTTAGGTTTGTAGTCTTGCTTGAGCAGATTAAAGTCTTCTAGAGATAAAGCACCTGCGGTAATTTGATTTTGGTCGAGCAGTTGCAAAATATCTTTGGGAGTAGAAGCGAATAGTACCTTTTTAAAATTCAGTCCATATAAATTAAAGATTGGTAGATAATATCCTGTAGCCGAGCCTTTCTGTCCTAAAGCAATAGTTTGTGCTGCTAAATCCTGACGACTTTTGACGATTGAATCTTGTTTGGTAACAATGACTGAACGACTCTGATCTTTACCTTCTAGGGGAACTAATGGTTCGTAGTTATATTGCGTAATGGCGATCGCTGCTAATCCTGGAGGTGCGAAGACTAAATCCCACTTTTTACCTGAAATTTGGTTTAAAGCACGGACTTCATTATAGGCTGGCTCAAGCTCAATTAAACTATTTTGCTGTGTTCCTAAATACTCTTGAAAATCTTGATATTGTTGGAGCGATTTTTCATTTTCACCGTAGCTAACTACACCGACACTAAGCTTATCAATGCTAGTCTGCTTGGGGCGATTATCCTTGGGATCTGCTCCGCGATCGCAAGCTATCAAAGTAAATATAATTATTGCTAATACAGTATGTTGTAAGCGCATATTATTGAGATTTCTTGCATAATGAGCGATTTTCTTTTACTTTTTTTATTAAACCAATATTCAGTATGTCAATACAATGTAAACAGAAAATTTTAAACTATAAAAACTGCGATAGATCAAATGTATAAAAATCTTAAATTAGGGTTTAAGCTCAATATTCTTTTAGCAATAATTTTATTATCGCTGACTATAGCAATGGGACTTGTTTTATCTAGAACTCTGCAAAATTATGCCGAGCAGGTGATTGTCGATGAAGCGTCAATGCTAATGGCAACCATGAATTCAGTTCGTAATTATACTGATACCCAGGTTAATCCCGAACTGTCAGCTCGTCTGGAAACAGAACAAATTTTTTTACCCCAAACAGTTCCTGCTTATTCTGCTAGAGAAGTTTTTGAGCATTTACGTTCTGAAGAACAATATAATCAATTTTTTTATAAAGAAGCAACCCTTAATCCAACTAATCTTCGAGATAAGGCAGATGAGTTTGAAGCTGAAATTATCCAGTCTTTTAAAGATACTTCTACTAAACAAAAACAGGGTTTTCGTTCAATTCCTGGAGGAGAAATTTTTTATATTGCTCATCCTTTAAAAATTGAAAAAGAAAGTTGTTTGCGCTGTCATAGTACACCAAATATAGCCCCTGCAAGCTTAATTACCTCTTATGGTAGCGATAATGGTTTTGGTTGGAAACTTAATGAAATTGTGGGAGCACAGATTATTTCTGTACCATCTAGTCAGGTTTTTGATGAGGCTAGGCAGCTGCGTTATTTGTTAATTGGTAAGGTAGTGATCTTTTTGCTGCTAGCTAGTATTCTACTTAATTTATTTCTCAAATTTGCGATTACCGACCCGCTAAAAAAAATGTCTTATTCTTCTAAACAGCTTAGTATGGGAGATATGGAGATTGAATTCGAGCAAAAGACTAACGATGAGATTGGTATCTTAGCAGCCTCCCTTAATCGCTTAAAAGTTAGTTTAAAAATGGCAATGGAAATGTTAGAAAATCAATAGCTTTGACTAAATCAACCGCTGTTTAAATTCTTTTGCCTGCTGAGAATTAGGTATAGTTTCGGCTAATGAATTGCAAAATTCGCTTTTGCTCATGTTCGGATTTTGCTTAATTATACGTTGACATATAATATTTGCCATGGGACCAATAAACTCGGTTAATTCTTGACGACAGCGTGCGATAAACTCAGGAGTTACCTTGACGTTAAAGCTAGACGATAATATTGTCGTAGTAGCAGTGTTAGCCAATGATTTTTCAGCTAGAGAATGGTCGGAAATCTCATCAAACTTCTCATCTAAAACCTGTAAGCTGGAATCGATCCCAACCGCTGCTTGAAAAATTGCTCGACTATCAGAGGGTCGTTGCGCAGGAGAAAATGCCATCATGCGATCGATTAAATCAACAAATTCTGGAGCAATATCTGGTACGGCAGAATCCCAAATCAATTTTTCTTTAATTGAATCATAAAATGTAGCTGGGTTTTGAGCAGTCAAAAGGTAGATCATCGTACCACCCAACGCATAAAAATCTGATTGCAGTACTGCTTTGCCTCTCGCTTGCTCAATCGGCGTAAAGCCTTGGGTGATAACTTGTGTAATTTCTCCTTCTACCATCTTCTGTAGGTAGCTTTGGGTTACTTCCCTAGCCGTACCAAAATCAATTAAAGCTAGACAGCCATTGGAACGCAACATAATGTTTGAGGGTTTTATATCTCGATGAAAAAAATTTTTGTTGTGTACTTGTTCCAGAAGTAAAGCTAATTCCGCTAGCCAACGTAAAGCTCTTTTTGGTTTAATCGGCAAATTGCCACGTTGTTTGATATATTCATTAAGGTTTAATCCCTCAATTTTCTCCATCACCAAACAATGTAAAGGTTCTTTTCTACCTACGGCAAAATAGATAAAATACCCATCTAAGTCCGTTTTAGGTATACCAGGATGATTGAGCATCCCTAACACCTGAGCTTCCTGTTTAAATAGCTCTACATATTTAGGATGATTGTCAATTAATACTTTGAGTACCCAAGGACGAGAATTTAAATCTAATATTTCATAAGTTGTGCCAAATCCACCTTGACCCAGTTCTTTAACTACACGATATCTTCCGTCCAACAGTAGTTCTGAGCTACATTCCTGGCAAAAAATTAGGGTGTCTGAATTATGTATTTTTTTACATTCAGGATTAATGCATAGACTCATGAGCTTTAGTTAAAAATATTAAAGAAATATATTTTAGTTGGTTGAAATCTAAACATAATCAGCATAAACAAGAAGTTTAATTCCATGTTACCAAAAGCCAAAAGTTCAATTAATCATGAGAATAACTTTTGAGGCTGTTTAAGAATAGATCTAGATCAAGCGATCCGTAGGCTAGGCGCGTCCTAAAGGATTAGCTCCTAACGTCGCGTCACGCGGAGCTAGTGCTAAAGCACATTGTACCCTTGTGGTATACCGCTACGCATATCCTTTAGGGGAGCCTAATCGCCAATTGTCTATACTCAAATATGTTTCCTATTTGGAATGACTATAAATTCTGCCCAAACTGCGATCGCTTTTTATTTCCACTACTAAATCAGTATGACTAAGTAAAGGCTTAATAAACAATTCTGGATGAAGAGCTTTCCAGAAATACTCGACAAAGCGATCGATCTCCTCATCACTCATCCCCGATTTGCCAAGAGCAATCATTTTATGTTCGGCATCTTTGCGCCATTGTTTACTGAGACGATAATCTTCGGGATTTAAAACGATCAAACTGTCTAATTTTGACCATAGAGGTAAATATGCCTGAAGACGCTGATTATTATCTCTAGCAAACTGCCGATCTTGTTCTGTAATTATCGGTGCAGGACAATGATTAAAAGAATCTAGTTCTAAAGGCTGTACACCGACAAACCAACCTTCAAACAAGAGAAGATCGGGTTTTGCTATGGCTTCTGGAGTAGTGCGATCGCCTGCACCATTAAATGCCGATTTATCAAACCGAGGTAGTAAAATCTGAGCAGGACTATTTTCTTCTAAGCACTGTTCAATTACCTTAAGACCCAAAGCTAGATCGTGTGTACCAGGAGGGCCTCGCCAGAGTAATCGTGGATCTTGCTGTTGTAGCGTTTGTCTTTGAGGGTAGGTTAAGTAAAGATCGTCAAGGGAAAGGGTAGCAACGGAAAAACCGAAATAACTCAGTATATGTTGAAGAATGATACAGAGGGTTGACTTACCTGTTCCTTGGCTGCCCAAAATTCCTTGAACAAAAGTCCGATTTAACTTTTGTCTTGCTGTAGCCAAATCTAATGCGATGGGTAGCCATAATTTTTCTAAGGTAGAGACAATAGCATCTTGCTCTTTAAATCCAAAACTGTGACAGACTGACGTAACTTCAACCAAAAGCTCTGCATAAAACCTAGACTCCTTACCCTGAACAATAAGACTTTCTAGTTTAAAATTATCTGCACTCTCCTGGTTCATGTTCAATAATTACTGATTACTGTTCATTGCGACGCGAAGGACGCGAAGCTAATCCTTTAGGGCTAGTCCTTTAGGGTTCACTGTTCATTGCTCATTGTGACGCGAAGCTAATCCTTTAGGACTCACTGCTCATTGTCAAGATCCTATTTTGAAGGCTTCCAAAAACAGACTATAGATCAAACCAATCTTAAATAAATTCAACGCCTCAATATACAGCGATCGCCTTTTAGGTAATGCGCCTTTTTCCTGACGGTTGGGACGACTATAAACCAACTTACTAACAAATTCGGTAAATATAAATAAGATAACTGCTGCGGAAACATCCCAAACCGCAGCCGCTCCAGCAGTTGTGGAAATTGCCGAACCCATAAAAAAACCTAGGAGAATGCTAATCAAGCTTAAAGAAATGCGTCGCCAAGGATTACTAAATAATAATTCTAAGCGATCGCCTGTAACTGCTACCAAAGAATTAAGCCGAGTACGTTGCATGATTAATTACTATTTATCAATACGACTATAAATCCATAAAGAACTTACCAATCCAGTACAATGAGCCAAAATAATGCTGAAGCAGGCTTGAATAATAAATACATCTAAAGAATTTACAAATTCGGTGTTTTGTTGATTATTAAAAACTTTTGCAGGATCGAAAGCTAATGTTTTAGAAAGTACTATGCCTGTAATTGTTTCTCCACCTATAACACTAATAATTATGCCAACAATACTGGTAATAATTGCAATTTGAATGATTTTAATCGTGGCAGACTTCTTTGGTGGCGTAGTGTTGGGTCGAGAAAACTGACTCGCCATTTTGCCATATCTAAAAGTAATGCATATTCCCACAACTAGACAAATCAGTCCGCAGACAGCACAAAATAGGCTAAAACCAATACCAGGGTTGCTTCTTTCTGTTTGATTGACGATCGCCAAAGCTAAGGTAACACTGGATACAACTCCCAAGACCAACTGCGTCCAAAATCCCGCTAATCCAGACCAGCGTAGTGCTTGGGCTACTCGACGTCTGCGTTCCGATTGAGGCAGAGTTGCAGATTTGCCAGTACCAGAAAAAGGGGTAATTTCTGATTCTTTGGGCATAGTTAAAATTCTCCTAAATAAGTAATAGCCATAAATTTAGTCAGTTCAAAGGAAATTTATTAATTATTACAATTTTAATCAACAGTTCAATTAACTAGTGATAAATAATCCACAATGCTCGGCAAGAGCTAGGTAAATTTTAACCAAGTTAGACAATTGTTTGAGATTACATATCAAATAATAATAGACTAGATAGACAAGAGAGTTGGCGAGGTGGTTGCAGATTTGTCCTAGAGGCAAATTTGAGGAAAGTCCGGACTCCCAAAAGACCAGACTTGCTGGATAATTCCCAGTGCGAGCGATCGCGAGGATAGTGCCACAGAAAAATACCGCCGTGTAGGGGTTGTTCATGAACTATCCCTACAGGGTAAGGGTGCAAAGGTGCGGTAAGAGCGCACCAGCAGTATCGAGAGGTACTGGCTCGGTAAACCCCAGTAGGGAGCAAGGTCGAAGGGATTAGGGTTGGTCTTTTTCCCATCCCGACCAAGGAGAACCGCATGAGGTGTTTGGTAACAAGCATCCTAGATAGATAACTACCCTTGAATCTAGGTAACTATGATTCGAGAACAGAATCCGGCTTACGTTCTAACTCTCTTTATCTTTCGTATTGTCTCTACTTAATGTTTGAAGATCCCAGAAGGCAAAAACAATTGCAAACTCTAGCTCAGAAGCTAGGATTATCTGCTCACACGCCGATTGACTGGTCGTTGCTAGATTTGGCTTTGACTCATCCTAGTGTGTCTCGAACCCACAACTACGAACAGCTAGAATTTGTGGGAGATTCAGTCATACGTTTAATTACTGCCGAGTTACTGCTGGAAGTTTATCCTCAAGAGTCCGTAGGGGAATTTGCTGCGGTTCGTTCCATCTTAGTCAGCGATCGCGTTTTAGCTCAACTAGCGGAAAGTTTTGGGATTGAACCTTATCTTTTGATTGGGACTAATGCCACAGGTAATCCTACAGGGAGACAATCTTGGTTAGCAGATGCTTTTGAAGCTCTATTAGGAGCGCTATATCTAAGTACGCACAACATGGATCTGATTCGTCCTTGGCTAGATCGAGCTTTGCAAAAGAAGGCGGTGGAGGTGATGAATGATCCTGCTCGCTTCAATTATAAAGATGCTTTACAAGAATGGACTCAGGGAAAATATAAAATTTTGCCAGAATATAAAGTAGTAGAGAATAAGCAGCTAGATTCAGTTTTAAAGCTAGCTAGTAATAAATCATCTTGGCACGACCAGCGTTTTGTGGCGGAAGTTTGGTTTCAGGGCAAATTATTAGGTACGGGTTATGGAAGATCGAAAAAGGCTTCAGAACAAGCTGCTGCTAAGGAAGCTTTTTTAGCAATACAGAATAAGGATAATTAAACTACTGGTCATGTTAGTTAACCGTTTAAAATAATCTAATCGATTATTGTAGGCTAATTTATGCGGGTTTTATTAGTAGAAGATGAGTTGGGAATCGCTCAGTTTATTACTCAAGGTCTGAAGGAAGTAGGCTACATCATAGACAGAGCTGAAGACGGTCAGGCAGGTCAAGATTTGGCTGAAGCTTACGAATACGATCTGATTATCCTCGATATTATGCTGCGGAAAGTTAATGGTTTACAGTTACTCAAGAAAATTCGCTCGGCAAAAAATATAACTCCTGTGTTGTTGTTAACGGCTAGAGATACTGTAGAAGATCGGGTACAAGGATTGGATCTTGGTGCAGATGATTATCTAGTTAAACCTTTTGATTTTTCTGAATTATTAGCTCGTCTGCGAGCCTTGCAACGTCGTCCCCCGTTACAGTTTGATACAGTTTTAAAGGTTGGAGACTTGGTTATGGATACTATTAAAAGAGAGGTACGTAGAGCAGGCAGATTAATCGCCTTAAGCCCTTTAGAATATAATTTGCTTGAATATTTGATGCGCAATAGCGATCGCGTTTTGACTCGAACTCAAATTGGCGAGAAAGTTTGGGCGCTTGATTTTTGCAGTAGCTCTAATGTAGTAGATGTTTATATTGGCTATCTGCGACGCAAAATTGATAAAGGTTTCTCTCAAGCTTTAATTCATACTAGTAGAGGTGTTGGTTATTGTTTGAAGACGGATGTAAATTGAGCCTTAATCTTCATCATTTGTCTATTTTACATGTTTGAAAGCTTAAGACTATTTTGGCGAGCAAAAAGATCTTTAAGAGTGCGTTTAACTGCTTGGTATTTGTTGCTGTTAGGCGGTACTTTGATGATCTTTAGTGGTTATTTATATCTACAGTTAAAATTCAGCTTACTGAGTCAATTGGATACTACTCTCAAAGTAGCTAGTACAGAGATTTTGACTAACTTAGTTGTCCAAAATGAGCGGATTAACTTTAGCGATACTGAGCAGTTTTGGTCTAATCAACAACAATTGACCAGTGCTGGCTTTTCGGCTCGAATTATTGCTTCAGATGGTACTATTAGCGATGGTTTCGGCAATTATCAAACTATCAAGATTCTATTGCCTCACAAAAAAGGTTATCAAAAATTAAGTACACAAGATCAAAAATGGCGCACTTATAATCTACCATTAGCGATCGCCAACTCGAAAATTAGCGAAACAACTTGGGAGCATAATCGACCAATCCAGTGGTTACAGGTAGCTCAATCTTTAGAACCCGTAACTAAAGCCTTAGCTCATCTTTTAACTTTGATCTTATTTGGCTTTCCCCTAATCTTATTTTTTGCTAGTTTGGGCGGACTATTTTTAGCAGATCGTGCCTTGAGTCCGATTAATCGAATTATTCGCACCGCCGAAGCAATTAATTCAGACGATTTGAGTTACAGAATTAACTATCAAGGAGTATCAGATGAAGTGGGACGTTTGGCAATGACTTTTGATCGGATGCTCAATCGAATTGAATTAGCTTTTGAACATGAACGGCGTTTTATTGCTGATGCTTCCCATGAGTTGCGCACACCTTTAACTGTAATCAAAGGAAAAATTGGCGTGATTTTAAGCCGTCAACGCACTCCTGCTGAATATGAAACTGTCTTACAGGAGTTGAATAGTCAAACAAATCGTTTAATTCGTCTGACTAATAATTTATTATTTTTAGCCCGTTTAGAACAAGAACAACTTCAAGGAAAAGAAGATTTGCTCAAAGTAGATTTAAGTAGTTTACTTGAGGTTTTAATTGAACAAATTCAACTAACTGATGAGTATGAAATCGATCTTCAGGCTGAGATTATACCTAATTTATTTGTTTTGGGTAATTCTGACTTATTGACTAGTTTATTTTTAAACATTTTGGACAATGCAGTCAAGTATACCCCGCCTGGGGAGCAAATTCGCTTAACAACTAAGCTAGATCAGCAACAAAAACAAATTATCGTGGCGATCGCTAATACTGGAGTGGGCATTGCAGCAGAAGATTTACCTTATTTATTTGACCGCTTTTACCGTCTTAATCGCGATCGCGCTAGCCATAATCAAGGATCGGGTTTAGGTTTGGCGATCGCTGCTTTAATCACTCGTTATCATGGAGGTCAAATTGCTGTAACTAGCCAAGATGAACTAACTACTTTTGAGGTTGTTTTACCTAGTGATGCTAGTAATTTTTCGGCTTAAAAGCATCAAGTACTTTATTCATTCATGTTTTTGAGGGTGGCTACAGCAGAAGGAGAAATACGGTTGAGATATCTAAAGATCCAATATTTTAAGATTGTATCGAGAATAACGGGAAAAGTAGCAATAAACAAAAATATCGCACTATGATTGGGTTGAACTCCTAAATGGCTGGCTAAGCCTTCTAGAATAACTTCCCAGCCGTGAGGGGAATGGAAACCAACGAATACATCTGTAAATAGAATAATTAAAAATGCTTTGGCACTATCACTTAAGCCATACATAATATCGTCCAAGAAACTTTTAATCGCCGTAATGCCTCGGCTATTAGTTAAAGCCACAATAACGAAGGTAAATAAACCTAATAAGTCGGCAAAAACATTGCTGATAGAACTATTACTTTTATGGCGAAATTCTACTGCTAATTCGTTAACTTTTTCCTTTAATTTTTCCTCAATAATTTCTGGAGCAATCGCTGGAACTATACTGAGTAAATTATTAAATTTTAGTTCTTCTTCAAAATTTTGTAACTCTTTAAAAGCTTCTTCTTTCATTTCTAAATTAATAAAAATCTCTGAATGATGCTCTTTACGATAATTTTCTACTAAAGGTAATAGAAAAAACTGTTTTGATATTTTTTGCGTTATTAGAGGAATTATAATTAATAATAAAAGACAGCGAATAGCTGCTTGAGTAACTCGCCTTTGACGACGAAAATTTTGAATCACTTCTACTTCACTATCACTCTTAAGATCGGTCTTAATCTTTTGGAAAGTTCTACCAAGCGATCTTGGCAAAGCTCCTGTTTTTTGGGTAATTGCTGGAACTTTGGTCAAATTATCTTTACCCTGAGTCTGGCTGTCAATTTTGATTTCTAATTTTTCGATAGTATTTACTTCAGAAACAATCGGCAGCTCAATATTATTTTCTCGATGTTCATTTAACACTTCTTCAATTAAAATAATTTTTGACCAATAACCTTGATCATGATTATTTAAAAAAAAACGACTAACTTTAAATTCTGCTAAGTTTACTTTAATACTTGTTAGATATCTATCTATATCAGACTGCAAATAATTCAAGATAATATCTTGATTATTTTCCATTTTAGTTTGGTTTTGGGACGTAGCATAATCTGCTTTTAAAGATTTAATACTCAAAGCAGCTAAGTAAGCTCTTTCTAAGGCTCTAGCTGGAGTATTAGTAAACCATTGATAGCTATTCTGAGAATAAGTAAGTAGATTATGCAGAATAACTTCTGTTTGATGATTATCTAAAGAGTTTTTCACGATACGATTAACTTAATTTTTGTTTATTTTATTTTTTAAAAATATGCTCTAACTTAAATTATATTTTTTTCTGCTCTCAAATATTAGTATGTGTTGCGTATAAATATGTCTTTTAAACTTAGTATTAATGAATAAATGGTAGTGGATTGGGAATTGGAAATGGCCCAGAACTTAGTAGACAAAACTTACTACAATCCGAATCATAGGCATTGATTTTACCAGTTTCAATTTCATATATCCAAGCATGAAGGGATATTTTTCCTGCTCGCATTTTAGAACGAATTACAGGATAAGTTTCTAGATTTTCGATCTGAGTCAAAACATTTTCTTCAACAGCTATTTTTAACAACTCCTCTTCAGTGCAATTAGCATAATTTTCTTTTAACAAACGTCGAATAGACTCACCATGATGTTTTAACCAGTCATAAACTAAAGGCATGTCATCATTTAATTTATTAAGCTGTAAAAGGGCTTTCATACTACCGCAATGAGAATGTCCACAAACAATAATATGTTCAATGTTTAAAGCAGCAACTGCATATTCAATTCCTGCACCCTCACTACTATTGAGAGTTCCATGAGCTGGAATCATATTGCCAATATTGCGGATCACAAACAGTTCCCCTGGTTTTGTTTGAGTTAGTAAGTTAGGGTCAATTCTCGAATCAGAACAGGTAATAAATAAAACTTCTGGAGTTTGTTTGAGAGACAATTCTTGGAAAAACTTTTGATGAGTATCAAAATAGTTATTTTGGAATTGACTTAACCCTTGAATAATTTTGTTAATAGGCATAAATAACTCTATAAATTGCCATATTATCTTTAAACCACAATAATATTTGCCGACAAATCGTTCAATGATTAATCCAAGCTGCTTCTGTAACTAAACAGATTCCACCAACTTTTTTTAGAAGAGGCTTAATTTCTTCGGTCAAAAAATTTAGCTGTTTTTCATTCGTGCAAACGGTCAAAATATAAGCGTTGCTAAATACTCTGTCGAGATCAATATCGGTGAAACCGCGATCGCCTTTTCCAGTTGTGTTATCAATCACGGTATAGCCCGATACACCGACTTTTTCGAGTATTTTTAGCACGCGCTCAAGTTTTTGACTACTAATGATGATTTCTACTTTGTGAACTGATTGCATTGTTTAAACAAATAAATGTTTGATTATTTCTAAATAAAGCGGAATGCCAACAATAATGTTGAAGGGAAAAGTAAGAGCCAACGCCATAGAAACATAAAGACTGGGATTAGCTTCTGGGACAGTCATTCTCATCGCTGCGGGAACGGCAATATAAGAGGCACTAGCGCATAAAACTGCAAACAATAAAGCGTCGCCTTCTGTAAAACCCAAAACTTTGGCGATCCCAATTCCAATTAAGGCATTAATGACTGGAATAAACACAGAAAAGCTAATTAAAAATGTACCAGTTTTACTTAAATCTTTGATTCTTTTAGCAGCCACTAATCCCATGTCTAATAAAAAGAAAGTTAAAGCACCATAGAAAATACCTTGAGTAAATGGTTCTAGTTTTGTCCAGCCCTCTTCTCCAGTTAAAATGCCAATAATTAAACTCCCAATTAACAGAAAAACTGAGGCATTCAAAAAAGCTTCTCTTAAAACTTGACCCCAAGAAAAGTCAGATTGCTCTTGGTTAATTTTATCCTTCTGAGTAGTAGGAAATGCTGCTGAGGGAGTACCAGTAGCAGATGAATACTGATATTTACTTTCGCCATTGTATTCAGGTTCAAATTTTGGTGAGGAACTACTTAATTCCTTTACTGGAGCAAACATTTTAACCAAAATAATACCCACAATAATTGCAGGAGATTCCATTAAAGCTAATGCAGCTACCATATGTCCACCGTAAGGAATTTGGAGCTTTTCCAAAAAAGAACTCGCCGTAATAAACGTCACAGCACTAATTGAACCATAAGTAGCAGCGATCGCCGCAGCGTTATAGCTATTAAGCTTAGTCTTTAAGATAAAAAAGGTATAGATTGGCACTACACAAGCCATGACTATTGATGCTAGTAAAGTGAGTGCAATGTTTAAATTAATGCCACTTTCTGCTAATTCATGACCACCTTTAAAACCAATCGCAATTAAAAGATATAAAGAAAATAGTTTAGGTAGAGGCGCAGGAATTTCCAGATCAGATTTAGTAAACACGGCGAGCATCCCCAAAAAGAAAAACAACACTGGGGGATTTAGTAAATTAAATAAAATTAGACTGCCATCCATAAGTTGCTCTTAGCTGATTTATTGTGACAATGTTAGTTTACAGATCTCCAATCAAGATAATCCAAAGTTTGTAAGAAAATAATGAGAGAATTCTAAGAATTTTCTTATAGAACAGGAAATACCTAGGTTTCCTCGGCTTATTCCACTTTCACAGGAGACGCTATCTGAAAAGTAATAATGCTCAAATATTTGGTACAGGAGCAAAAATTTTTGGGATCTCACTCTTAAGATGTAAAGTCTAATTGCTTTAGATCCTGTTGAACATTGACCGTGGTAGAATCCTATATTATTGAAAAGGATTTATGATAAGTAAGGACTTAAGTAAGTATGTCATCATCAGCCGCGCCAGTAACAGATGCTAGTTTTCCTGAAGAGGTTCTAGAAAGCTCAGTACCAGTTTTAGTAGACTTTTGGGCCCCTTGGTGCGGGCCATGCCGCATGGTTGCGCCAGTAGTCGATGAAATCGCCGAGCAGTACGACGGGCAAATCAAAGTTGTCAAGTTAAATACAGACGAAAATCCCCAAGTTGCTAGTCAGTATGGTATTCGTAGCATTCCTACTTTAATGATCTTCAAAGATGGTCAACGAGTAGACATGGTAGTGGGCGCAGTACCCAAAACTACTTTGGCAACTACCATCGAAAAGTATCTTTAAATTTAGATATTTTTAGTTTGTCTCACAATAATTACAGCTCGATAGCTCTAGCAAATTAGATTAAAGATTAAAAATTTAGCTAGAGCTAATCAAAAACAAAAGCCAATTCTCAAGATTTGAACAGCAAAATCAAGAGTAACAACCAAGGCTAAGATTAATTTTTGACTTTAGTTATTTTCATTGAGCCAGCAAAGTCATCTAGGGTGTATTGCCCATTGACTCCACTCAAAAATTCGTCGGTTGCTTTTCTACATCCGCCCCAATCGTGGTGGAGCAATCATCTCAAAAATATCATAGATAAATAGTCGGGTAGGACTGTTGTACATCAAGATTACTCTGTTTAAAGTTAATTATCTCCCTTAATCGGCAACGGTTGCAGATTCAATTAAAATAAGTGATGATTGAAAGTCCTTATCATGCCTAACTATGGACGCATTTGCCAGTAACTCAAAGATTTTAGATCAACAGCTACAGCAACTACTTGTCGATTTAGCAAACCATCCCCAAGGTAAATTGATTCAAAGAGCTTTACAGGTACTACTGAGGGTTGCAGGGGAAGACACAGAGCGTCTGGACTGGAAAATTTTAACTGCATCTCTAGAAGATTTAGAACAGGGGTTTAAAAAATTTTCTCCCTATCGCCATACCAGAAAAATCGCTATTTTTGGTTCTGCCAGAACTTCACCTCAGCAGCCAGAATATCAGGTAGCATCCGATTTTGCTCGTTGTATGACCCAAGCAGGGTTTATGGTCATTACAGGGGCAGGAGGGGGTATTATGCAGGCAGGAAACGAAGGTGCAGGTAGAGATAATTCTTTTGGCTTAAATATTAAACTTCCTTTTGAACAGGGTGCAAACTCCGCAATTAATGGGGATGATAAGCTGATTAATTTCAAATACTTCTTTACGCGGAAATTATTTTTCTTAAAAGAGAGTGATGCGATCGCTCTTTTTCCAGGAGGATTTGGCACTCAAGACGAGGCATTTGAAACTCTGACTCTTTGTCAAACTGGTAAATATGGACCTGTACCGTTGGTGTTAGTGGATCGACCAGGGGGAGATTACTGGCATTCTTGGAATGATTATATTTGCAATCAATTAGAAGCCAAGGGTCTAATTAGTCCCGAAGATTCTAGTTTATATACGATTACCGATCGCCTGGATGTTGCTTGTCAGACCATCAAGAATTTTTATCGAGTGTACCATTCAAGTCGTTATATAGGCAAGCTGTTTGTCATACGCCTCAAACTAGAATTGTCAGATCTGATGGTGGCAGAATTAAATCAAGAATTTAATGATATTCTCAGCCACGGAGAGATTAAGAAAAATATTGCTCTGCCTGAAGAACAGCAAGACTTGGAAGCTCTTGTTTTGCCACGCTTAAGCTTTTATTTTAACCAGAAAAGCTTTGGTCGTCTTTATCAGCTAATCAGTAAAATCAATCGTTTGGGGGATGCTTGTAATGCCACCAAACACCCCGAAATTAAGTAGTATTACTAGGGCAAGTGAAAATAAAGTAAATAATAAAAGACATATATTAAGCTTTGTATGGATATTTGCTGTATATCTAAATATTTTCTTTAGATTTGATCTGATTAGACTAAGATTTAGATTGTTAGCATAATTAAACTTTGAGCTAAGACAATTACATCTATTATTTGAAGGTGAAGCAAGTTGAATACCACATTATTACGCCAAACCTGGAACCTGATTGAGACTACCAACGCCTGGGAGTTATTAGAAGCCAGCGAATCAGATTTAATTCAAGGATTATTACAGCGTTTAGATGCTCAAAAACCGTTGGCAGATCAAGAACGTGTTTCTCTAAATGACTATCTACAGACCAAAATGAGTCTAATTAAAGATACGGCTGAGTCTCGTTTGGTAATGGCTTAAATTCTGTTTGCAGTAGATAACTAATGAATCATAAGTTGCCCAGGAGACAAAAAGTCGCTGGTGATCAATAGGCGATCGCTTAATCTAAATTCTACGCCAAATTTGGTAACTTTGATTTAATAGCCAAAATAACTGTCTTATCTGGGCGGTTTGTAGCTGTAATAACTGATATTGTTGACGAATCTGAGCAATATTATCCTGTCCTTGGTAAATTACCTGGGGTGCGACTGGCAACAGGATACTAAAGTAGCTTTCATAATTAATCAAAATAGAGGTAATGCGGGTAATAATGAGGCGCAATTGCCAAATTCTAATCGCTATGTAAATATTGAGCAGCGTAATTGATAAATTAACGGCAATAATTAAAAATATCATTAAGTAAATTGTCTACAGTAGAGCCAGATTAACTGGTCAAAATCGAATGAAACTGCTAGTTCTGAGCAATGGGCATGGAGAAGATCTAATCGCCACCCGTATTATAGAACGACTTCTACAAAATATTGCAGAACTAGAAATAACGGCTCTACCAATAGTTGGACAGGGGTACGCTTACCAAAATCTCAATATTCCTCTGGCGGGGCGAGTTCAGCAAATGCCTTCGGGTGGTTTTATCTATAAGGGAGGTAATCCACTTTGGCAAGATCTGCGTGGAGGTTTAATTCAATTAACCTTAGAACAAATCTGCCTCGTACGTCAATGGAGAAAAACTGGAGGCAAGATCCTCGCAGTAGGAGATCTTGTTCCTTTACTCTATGCCTGGTTAAGCAAGGCTGACTATGCTTTTGTCGGTACTGCCAAATCTGAATACTATTTACGAGATGAATTTGGTTGGTTAGCTCAAACATCTTGGCTAGAGCGCAAGTTTGACTCGGTGTATCTACCTTGGGAGCGCTGGTTAATGAGTCGCGATCGCTGTCGAGGAGTATTCCCCAGAGATAGTTTAACCACCGAAATTTTGCAGCAGAAGGCAATTCCTGCTTACGATTTGGGTAATCCGATGATGGATGATTTAACGACTAAAAGTAAAACCAGAGAAGCAGGTAAGTTAGATATCTTACTTTTACCAGGCTCAAGAATGCCCGAAGCCATCAGAAATTGGCAGCAGATCTTAATGGGAGTTTGGTCAGTAAACAAAACCCTGTCTCAAGTACAATTGAACTTCAATGCCGCGATCGCTCCTGCATTAGATTTAAAATCTTTTGCTCTTAGTGCGATTACTCAGGGATGGCAGGTAACCTCAAGACAGGAAAAAACCGTTATTTTGGGGCAAAAGGAGCGTACTTTGACTCTTACTCAAGAGCATAACCAAGAATTCTTTCAGCAAGCAGATATAGCGATCGCCATGGCAGGAACAGCTACGGAACAGTTTGTCGGGTTGGGTAAGCCTGTCGTCATTTTTCCTGGACAGGGGCCACAGTTTACCTACGCTTTTGCCGAAGCTCAAGCTCGTTTACTCGGCTGTGGAATTTTAATGGTCGAAAATCCTGGTCAAGTAGGTAAGGCGATCGCTAAAGTGATTGACGACGAGGAGTTGTTGAAGGAGATTATGATTAATGGTCAGCGTCGTATGGGAGAGGCTGGAGCAGCCCAAAGAATTGCCGAGTGTCTGCAAAAAACGCTATTATCCTCAGAACAATTTTTGTAAACATTTATTAGGCAATCGAACAGCAAAAACCGACTTTACAATATGAGCAATCAATTACAATGTCTCATCTTTGATGTTGATGGCACTTTAGCCAATACAGAGCGAGATGGACACCGAGTCGCCTTTAATCGCGGGTTTCAAGCAGCAGGATTAGATTGGCATTGGTCAGTAGATTTATATGCTGAACTCCTTACTGTCTCTGGTGGCAAAGAACGGCTTAAATATTTTCTACGGCAATATCTTCCAGAATTTAAGCCAGATGGCGAGCTAAATGATTTTGTGGCTCATCTTCATCAGCTAAAAACCAAGTACTATCTAGAGTTACTACGTGATGGAGCAATTGGTCTGCGTCCAGGAGCAAAAAGACTAATTGAAGAAGCTAGAGTAGCAGGAATTACTTTAGCGATCGCCACCACCACTTCTCTACCCAATGTAATTGAGCTGTTAGAAAAATACCTCGATCTAGACTGGTTTGCCGTAATTGCCGCAGGAGATATTGTCCCTGCTAAAAAACCAGCTCCAGATATTTATCATTATGTAATTAAACGTCTAGAATTAGACCCAGACAGGGTAATTGTTTTGGAAGATTCTGACAATGGACTAGAATCAGCGATCGCCGCAGGATTAACTACCGTTGTCACCGTCAACAGCTATACCGAGCAGCAAGACTTTAGCCAAGCTGCCTTAGTGGTCAGTGATTTGGGTGAGCCTGAGCAACCTTGTCGAGTTATTCAAGGAAATTTTGCGGGAAATTATCTAGATATAGCTGGTTTGCGATCGATGATCGAGATTAATTCACGAGTCTTGCACTAAGTAATCATTTTTAAAATACTACTTTCTACTTCCTATTTCCTACTTCCTACTTCCTACTTCCAATAGAATCTCGTTTACCTAAGAATTACAAAGTTCATGGTATCTTGACCTAATATTTAGGATGGATAAATTTGAGCAATTTAATTAGGGCTGATTAGTGTCGCACCAAAGTAGTAACAATTCGCGAGGTAAAGACCGAGATTACTTCGATACAGATCATTTAGAAGGGAATTTAAAACGTCAATCAGTTCGTGGCGGTGCAGTAACGATTGTGGCTCAAGCCAGCAAATTTGTGATCAAACTGGGTTCTACCGCAGTATTGGCTCGCTTACTTGTTCCCGAAGATTATGGTCTGATTGGCATGGCAACTGTCATTATTGGCTTTGTGGAATATTTTAAGGATTTGGGTTTATCAGCAGCCACGATTCAACAGGCTAAAATTGATCACCAGCAAGTTAGTACTTTGTTTTGGATTAATGTCGCGGTTGGCTGTCTGGTTGCTTTAGTTGTGGCTTTACTCGCCCCAGTAGTGGTATTAATCTATCAAGAGCCACGGTTAGGGGAAATTACCCTGTGTTTGGCAATTAGCTTTGTTTTTAGTGGTTTAACTGTACAGCATCAGGCATTGCTACAGCGACAGATGGAATTCTCTAGTTTGGCGAAAATTGAAATTATTGCCATGATTAGTGGCATTATTGGGTCGATTGTCTCCGCTTATTATGGTGCGGGATATTGGGCATTAGTTATTTTACAGCTATTGACAGTTGTGTCCAATGCGATCGGCGTGTGGTTTTTTTGTCGCTGGCGACCAGGATGGCCCAGTCGAGATGCTAAAATCGGCTCGATGCTGAGTTTCGGGCGAGACTTGACTGGATTTAATATCATTAATTATTTTTCTCGCAATCTAGACAATTTTTTGATTGGTCGAGTTTGGGGAGCGCAACAATTAGGACTATACGCTAAAGCATATCAATTGGTGCTGCTGCCCATCAATCAAATTAACGTGCCAGTCGATCGAGTCGCTTTACCAGCTTTATCTCGGTTGCAAAACAATCCAGCCAGATATCAGAAATATTATAGCAGAGCGCTTTTGGCGATCACTTTTTTGGGGATGCCCCTGGTCATGTTTTTATGTGTCTCAGCCGATAAGGTTATCCTCTTGTTACTTGGTAAGCAGTGGCTTAACGTCATTCCTATTTTTCAATTTTTGATTCCCGCAGCTTTTATTGGCACTTTTAATCTGGCGATGGGATGGGTATACCAATCTCTAAATAGAAACGATCGCCAATTACGTTGGGGAATTTTTTCTTCTATAATCAACGTTATTATCTTCGCCGTAGCGATCAGGTGGGGAGCATTGGGAATAGCTGCTGCCTATGGGTTATCGAGGATAATTATCGTAGTTCCCGCCATTATCTACTGCTACAGAGGAACTTGGCTGAAATTAACTGATTTCGTCGCCATCATTTTTTTGCCAGCTTTTGGCTCAATTGGTGCTGCAATTGGCGTGTTCATTTTACAACGTCTTTTTCTGGGAGAAATAGAGCTAAATGCTTTTGCTAGTCTATCTCTAGACTGTTTATTCTATCTTCTATTTTATAGTTCAATCTGGTTTTTAATTCCCCAGGGTAGAAAACGTTTACATGACATATTACAGATAGTTGTAGAATATAAAAAAAAATAGAGTAAATTAATCATCAATGAAACAAATTATCGGCAGAATTAAAACTAAAATAGAGCAATATTTATTGAAAAATTCTTCACGAGTTTATCTATATAATTGTAATCAAGAATTTGCCTCTAAACTCAAACCTAATAGCTTAGTTTTAGATGCTGGAGCGGGTAATGCACCTTATCAAGAATTATTTGCTAATTTTAACTATGAAACTGCCGATAAATTTGATTCTTCTTGTAAATATGTATGCGATTTAGTTGCTATTCCAGTTCAAGATGAAAGATTTGATTATATAGTCTGTAATCAGGTTTTAGAACATTTGCCAGAACCAAAACAGGCTTTAAAAGAATTATGTAGAGTTTTAAAAACTGGGGGAGAAATTATTTGTACCACTCCCTTTTTTTACGAAGAGCATTTACAACCGAATGATTTCTATCGCTATACTCAATTTGGTCATGCTTATTTATTTAAGGAGGCTGGATTTGAAGTAGAAAAAATTGAGTGGCTCGAAGGTTATTTTGGCACACTTGCTTATCAATTGGAAGTGGCTTATAGATCTCTACCGAGCGCCCTCACTAGCATAGTCAAAAATTGGTTTGGCTTGGTATTATCTCCTTTTTTGATCTTATGCAAAGTTTTATTTTTGCTGTTGTCAGCTATTTTTTACCGCCTCGATCTTAAAGTAAAATTTACTTCTAATGGTCATCCCAAAAATTATGTAATTATCGCTAAAAAAGTTTAATTAAACAGTTTAAATTTAGTCAAATAATTGAGCAAAATAAAAGTATTATTTCCAAATAAGTGGATAAAAAATCTCCAGCTAAAAGAATAAGTTATTCCGTACAAAATATACTAAAACTTAGGTTTGAATTGAGTAATGAAAATTATTATTTCTAATACCGTAATTTTAAACGGTGGGGATGCTGCTATCTTAATTAGCATTATCAAAATATTGCAGACTGCTTTTGGTAACGATACAGAATTTATCATTTATGATAGCCAACCAGAAACAGCCAAAAAATATTATCCCCAGCTCAATTTACGCAGATTAATTTATGAGCAAAGTATAGATTCAATCAAGATTAGATTTGTCGGCAGAATTATTAAGTTTATTAGCCAATGGCGATTAAAAGTAGCGGTTTTGTGTATATACAAACAAAAATTTAGTTTAGGTCGCTTATGCACCACAAAAGTAGAATATGATAGCTTACTTGATTATCAAACTGCCGATTTAATTGTTAGTACAGGTGGAACTTATTTAGTTGAAAACTATGGGTTAGAAGCGAGATTTTTTGATTATCAAATATCTTTAATGTTCAACAAGCCATTAATTTTTTTTACTCAATCTTTAGGCCCTTTTGAACAGGCTAAAAATCGTCAAACTTTAAAAAATATTTTTGCTCACTCAGCATTAATTTTATTACGCGATCGCCAATCGGCAAAACACCTTCAAGAATTAGTTGCCCAGCAGAATAAAATTGAGGTTGTGGCTGATGCAGCTTTTGCTCTAGCTAACTTAACGGCTTTGTCAACTGCTAAAAACAAGCAAGATAATTTATTCCCTGCTAAAATTGCTATTTCGGTTAGGGATTGGCGCTATTTTAAAACTGTCGATCCTGCTATGGGAATTGCTAAATATATTCAAGCTTTAGTGGCTTTAACGGTGCATTTAGTTGAAAAATATCAGGTTAACATTACCTATATTTCTTCTTGTCAAGGAATTAAAGAATACTGGAAAGATGATTCAGAGTTTGCCTTAAATATTGTCAATCAATTACCTGCGGAAATTGCCAAATTTGTTACAGTAAATCGAGAGTTTCATGATCCAGAAACTCTAATTAACATAATTAGTGAATATGATTTAGTCATTGCCACAAGGTTACATATGGCGATTTTATCATTGGGTGCTGGCGTTCCCGTATTTGCGATCGCTTATGAATTTAAAACTGAAGAATTATTTTGTAAACTAGGTCAGCAAGTATCACTGATTGATATTGAAAACATAGACGAAAATGTCTTAATTAATCGAGTTGATGCTTTGATTAGTTCATTACCACAAGTTCGCCAGCAATTGTTTACAGGAGTTGAACAAGAGCGATTAAGTGCGTGGCAAACCAGCAATTTAGTTCGGCAGGCTTTTAAACAGTGGCAACTAGATCATCAGTAAAAAGATTAGGGCGTGTCATCTATATAAAAGGAAAAAAAATTAGCTGAAACTCTTTCAGAAACTAACCCCACCCAAACAGAGATTGAACTTGACTGGGATAAAATTGCCTAGCCTAATATAACTGATAATTTCTTTCCCTCTGTAAAAACTTATTTATACATTTCTCTAGTTTGATTAAGAAAGTGGCAGATGAGATTTGTGGTGTTGAGAAGCCTAAAACAACTACAGGTAATATGGATGAGATCAATTATTCTATACGTAAATACAACGCTCCGACCAATGATATAGGCCCATACACAGTAGAAACTGTTGGCAATGAAATCAGAAATAACTCTGTAGCAACCAAAGCCTATCAGCGTATTAACGATCAAGGTTATGATGTCAGAATTAATTATGATAGACCACCCGAACCTGAAACTGTTGCTAGAACTCAACGAGATGTAAAAAACGTGGAAGTTTATGCACAGAACAATTACAGTACAGAAGATGTCGTAGGCACAATAGTTCACGAATCTACTCATGTTGAGTATCGTCACAAGAAGAGAATACCATACAATACTCAATACGAAGAGTATAGAGCAGCCGTTAGAGAAAGAATTTATCGTAATAGCAAAAACCCTTACAGACAAACTAGACCGACATTAGAAGAAAGACGTAGAATCTGGGAAGACGTGAAAAGAGATTATTCATATTTACAGCAAGGCAAGAATCCATTCGGAGGTGGCGGTGAGTAAAGTAATTAGCTTCAAGAGAGGCAAAACACCCTATGAAGAGATAGTAAGGCTACACAAAGAAGGCTACGTAGTAATATGTCCTCTATGTAAATCAGAACTAGTATTTCAAGAGTCGGGTGTTTGGTGTCCTAAGAATCCAAATCATTATGAAGTACATATTTATCCTGGTAAATTTGCCAGAAAAATGCGAGAACAAAGTAGAGAATGGGGAATTAAGGAAACTACAAAAAAATTGCAAAAAAAAGGATATACAGAAGAACAAATTAAATCAGAAATAATTCAGCTTTATTATCGTCAACCACAGTCTTTTGTGAAAGCCATAGATGAAAATATTGATGAGGTAACACTGGATGCTTTACCAGAAGAGCTAGATAAACACATTCAATTCTTCATAGAAAATCATAAAAGGCATGGTTACAAGCATATAGAAACCACCCAACCTTTAGACAATGAAGGTTATGATATTCGCAAAAGAGTTTACATTCGATTTGCAAAAAAACAGAAAATATAAAGTCATTCTTGTGTTGGTCAGTCTAAGCTTATATTCATTACTGAAATGCAAAATTTTCTAGATAAGATATTTGATTATGAAAACAATATTACAAAGTAGGTACGATTCGGATAAAAGAACATCTAAACTATCAAAAATTAATTGATAGCTCGTTTTACATTTGTTTAATTACGGCAATTGAAGATAGACGAACTATTTTCACTTCCACATTCCCAACTACATACTACTCCTTCAAAAGCGCGATCGCATTCCCCAATTTACAATAACCAAACTTAGAGTAAAGCGATCGCTTTTTTCTAATTGATGACACGCCCTAGTCAAATAAATTTTACTTTAAATCAAATAAAAATAAATAGTTTAAAATGCGTATTGCTGTTCTTGTCGATCAATTTCCCAGTTTATCAGAAACCTTTATTTTAAATCAGATTACGGGGTTAATCGATCGCGGTCATGAGGTAGATATTTATGGCGATCATCCAGGAAATATGCAGAAAACTCATGCTGAAATACAGCAATATAATCTTTTAGAGCGTACTTATTATACTCCTATTCCCACTAATGCTTTAGGACGAATTGTTTCGGCTATTTTTTTATTTTTACGTCATTTTTTTATAGCACCCAAGGTTTTATTACGAGCAATTAATTTTGTCCGATATAATTCTACTAATTATGGGAAACCTGCTACTTTTCTCAAGCCTCTTTATCTAATAATTCCCTGGTTAGATAAGGCTCCCTATGATGTTATTCTGTGTCACTATGGACGCAATGGATTAAAAGCAACTCTATTACGAGATTTAGGAATTACTCAAGGAAAAATTGCCGTTTTCTTTCACGGTTATGATATTTCTCGTTATTTAGATATGCATGGTGAAGATACTTATAATTATCTTTTTGAGCAAGCCGATCTACTTCTACCAATTAGTCAACATTGGCAAAAAAAATTAATCGATCTTGGCTGCAATCCCAATAAGACTTTAGTGCATCATATGGGCATTAACTGTAGCAAATTTAATTATATCAAACCTTCGTCTCAAGAACAAATTTCATTACTTAGTGTTGCTCGCTTAGTCGAAAAAAAAGGACTAGAGTATAGTATTCGAGCAGTGGCGCAGTTAATTCCCCATTATCCTAATTTACAATATCGGATTATTGGAGATGGTGTTTTAAAACAAGAACTAGAAAATTTAATTAAACAGTTGAATGTAAGCAATCAGATTAAATTATTAGGCTGGAAACAACAACAGGAAATTATTAGCATAATGGAAAATTCTGCTTTAGTTTTAGCTCCAAGTGTTACTAGTCATCATGGCGATTGTGAAGGAATTCCTGTTTGTCTGATGGAATCAATGGCCAAAGGACTACCTGTAATTAGCACCTATCATAGTGGCATTCCCGAACTGATTGAAGATGGAAAATCTGGATATTTGTTGCTAGAAAGAGATATTTCGGGCATTGTCAGCAGAATTGAAATTTTGCTTAATGACATTAAACTGAGGACAGAAATCGGTTTAGCTGCTCGTCAAAAGGTAGAGCAGGAATACAATATTGAACTTCTGAATAATCGTCTTGAAGAAATTTTACAACAGCTAGTTTAAAAACCCGCCAATAATTTGATTATCGAGTTCTTAACTCAAAAATATGTTACTGTTTCGGAACATTTATTTATTTAATTCATAATTTTCAATGACAGGAAATGAGGGAAAGTTAATCAGCGTTGTTATCCCGACTTATAACCGCAGTGATTTAATCTTCAGAGCGATTTCTTCAGTCATAGCTCAGTCATACTCGAACCTGGAAATAATCGTTGTAGATGATGCTTCGCAAGAGGACATTGCGGGAGTAATACAGCAAATCAATGATTCTCGTATCCGATATCTTCGTCACCCTCATAACCTTGGTGGCTCGGAATCTAGAAATACAGGAATTAAACATGCCACAGGAGAGTTTATCGCTTTTTTAGATTCTGATGATGTATGGTTGCCTCACAAGCTACAAAGCCAGCTAGATGCGGTGAAGCAGGTAGCAACCCAATATAATCTTGTCTGTTACAGCAAGTTCCAATTACATCCTAATTTATTTTATGCTCAATCAATTTTTCCCTCCCAAGGAAAAAAAACGTCAGAAACGATTCCCGACTACTTATGGATATCCAGAGGAGAAATGCTGACAAGTACTCTCTTAGTTTCTCGTGAGTTAGCCGTAAAAACTTTGTTTAAACCTGGACTGATCAAACATCAAGATTTAGACTTTGTAATTAGGTTAGAACAACAAGGAGCTACATTCATTTTTGTACCTCAAGTTTTGACAATTTGGCATAATGAATCCCGAAGCGATCGCACTTCAAAAATCAACAACTATCAACTTTCTTTAAACTGGATTAATACTTATCAAGACCACATTTGTGATCGAGCAATTAAAGGATTTATCTTGAAGGAAGTCGCCCCAAAAATGCTCGTAGATGCTGAAAAAAAACCACAGGCAATTAAAATACTAGTAGCAGGACTACGGGATCGACTTATTCCCCTGAACTATTTTTTATTTTTATTGATTAAACAAGCAGTGCCTCGCAAATATCAGTTACTTTTAAAAGCTTTATTCCAAAAGGCTAAGTTGATTAGTAATATTTAATTAATCTCAAAATTAATAAATCTAAAAAATTATCAGATAATCATGATTACGGAGAAAATTGAACAAATTAAATGCAAAGAAATTTAATCAATGGCGATGCCAATAGCTTTATCAGTCGCAAAAATGACAAAGTAATCTTCTTATTTATCGGTCTAGCCCTATGGTTTTTTTCACCGATTTTAGGTGTTTTTGCACTGCTCTATTTCGTCCACTTAAATAAGAAAGAAAAGAGTCGACTTAATCTACTAATTATTTTAGTAGTAGTTCTTACTCTTACAGTTTTTGTCTCTTCTGTCGATATAATTTCCGATTTAGCAGTTTATGTTGATAACTATGAAATGCTAGGAAAAGAAACTCCTTTTGAGGTTTCTGGAGGAGGCGGATTTGAGTTTGTCATGTGGCTACTTAGCTATCCAATTTATTTGTTTTCTGGAGGCTCTAGATATGCCTTTGTCTTCTTTTGGTCATTAGCTATTAATTTGGCAACTTTTTTTGTAATTGTCAAAGCATTTTCTCCCAAAAACTATGCACTATTAGCTTTATTTATTGTCAGTACACCTAATTTTATTGGTTATCAAGCATTTTTACTCAGACAATATATCGCCACTATAATTTTTTTAATTGCTTTGATTTTTATTGATAAAAAAGTCTGGATGTGGGGATTATATTTATTAAGTGTATTAACGCATATTGGAAACATCCTCTATTTACCAATTTTACTGTTATACAATAAAGTTAAACTTTTAGAATCTAAAGTAACAGTATTTTGTATAGTTTTATTTGGCATAACCGCAGCTTTTAGTACTTCGATTGTTTTCGATTTATCTTCTTTTATAGCTAAATTTTTACCGTCTCCCTATTCTTCAATTATCTTAATTAAAACCTACCGCTATGGTAGACAGCAAGTTCAATCTGAGGATTTGGGCATTGCCTTTGTCGAGCAAGTTATCGTTTTTCTGATTATTATCTTTTTAGTAAATAATAAAGTAGTCAAAAGTCCTCAAGAAAAAGTACTTAAATTTTTATATCCGATCTTTTTAGCAATTATGCTGATGGGACGCAATATCTTCTTGTTTTCCAACAGATTTGCTTTTATCTTTTTCCCTTTTGGCGGATTATTCTACTACTTTATAATTGAGCATAAATTAAAAATCTTTAAAAAAGAAATTATTATTTACCTACTGTTAGCCAAAATTGCATATTTCATCTATTTTATGAATATTATGAATGACGGTAAAACTGTATTGACTTTCATGCACGGTAATACCCTTGGTTCTAACCTGTTCGACTATATTGAAATAGTTTATGATGGCTTTACCGAAGACGTTAAAATCAAAGAGCTACCCGATCGCATTATTATTTAGATGAGATCGCTAAACAAGATCTAGCGTAATATAAGCACCAAGAAAACAAAGCAAAATGTGGCTCAACTGACTCAAAATGAAGCTATAAGAAGTTATGATGCTAGAGCTAAATTCTTAAGAGAAAACCGCCCGATAAATTTCCGAGCGGAGTGTGGTGTGAGGAGTGAACGGAAACTTTTGTCTCCGCCCTCTATCATTCTAAAATAGAACTTTGAAATTGCCAGAATTTTCTAGCTGAAACAGCACAAATCTTAAGTTTTATTGCGATAAATTAGGAAAAAATCAAAAATAATGGGTTAGGTGGCATAAATATGTAAAAACCAGCCGATCGCAATTCCCAAAAAGACAAAACGTATTACCTGCCAAAAAATATCGGGTAAGAGAACACTTTCGAGGGTTAGCTCCAGGCGATCCAATTCTTGTTGTAGACTGCGTAGTTCAGTTTTCAGAGGTTGAGGCAGAGATTTAGCTTGTTGCTGTTTTAACTCTTGCTGACGCGCTTTAATTTGCGATCGCTTTTCCCAATCTTGTTTAACCTGAGTGTGTCGTAACTGAAGCTGCACCAGAGATTGCTCTACTTCAATCAAGATCTGTGCCAATTCATTTTCTTGAGTATCGCCAGATTTAGGGGATGACATCGCTAAAATTATTAAAATTAAGCATAAAGCAATTTAGAACGACACGATATTAACCTATGTTTAACGTAACGCCGATCTCCAGCAAGCAAAATAAAGTTCCTGCTGAACTAACAGATTTAGAGCTAGCACAGGCTCTAGTTGAACGGAGCGTCATTGCTCACCAAAACTGGCATCGTCTTAAAGGCAATCGAACAGCTCAAGCCAAACAACAGCTAACCTCAGCACTCGTCTTGCTATTAAAAGAACAGCCTGAATTAGCATTACAGCACCTCAATCAAGCAACAGGATGGCTCGATGGCTCACTGGCTTCTCCTCCTTGTCCTGATGCCCAAAAGCGCAAAAAACCTTAAAGCTAAATCACCTGTAAAATAAACTACCTAAATTATGTTGGTTAACGAGAGATAGGCTTAAACCAAAAATGGCGGGACATAGTAAGTGGGCAAATATCAAGCGGCAAAAAGCCAGAGTCGATGCTAAAAAAGGTAAAACCTTTACCCAACTATCGAGGGCAATTATTGTGGCAGCACGCAACGGTGTTGCCGATCCTGATGGTAATTTTCAACTGCGGACAGCAATCAATCAAGCCAAAGCAGCAGGAGTTGCCAATGAAAGTATTGAGCGATCGCTCGCTAAAGGAGCAGGAACTTATCAAGATGGTGAAGCCAGCCTAGAAGAAATCCGCTATGAAGGTTATGGTGCAGGAGGCATAGCGATTTTGGTTGAAGCGTTGACGGATAATCGTAATCGTACCGTTGCCTATCTGCGTACAGCATTTACTAAAAATGGCGGAAACTTAGGAGAGACAGGCTGTGTTAGCTGGATGTTTGAGCAGAAGGGGGTTGTAATTGTCACAGACGTAGATGAGGAAAAATTGCTGGAAGCTTCCATTGAAGGTGGAGCAGACAGTTATGAAATGTACGACGATCGACAAAGTGCCGAAGTACTAACAGAAGTTGCTAACCTCGAAAATTTGAACCAAACTCTGCAAAAATATGATTTTTCGAGCGACGAAATAGAATTACGCTGGATACCCAACAATACGATTGAAGTAAGCGAGCCAGAACAAGGGCGATCGCTGATTAAACTGATTGAAACTCTCGAATCATTGGATGATGTTCAAAAGGTTACCGCTAATTTTGAGCTGAGTGAGGAATTAGCCATAGCTACGAGTTAAAGACTAGGTGTAAAAGCTAAAAGCTAGTTAATCAACAGCGTAGTCTATCAAGCCTAAAAACTACTCTAATAGATTGACAAAGCAATTTTCTTGAGCTATCAAGGATGCCAAAATAAAGTAATAATTTCCTATGCTAAACTATGGAGCAATTTCTAGTAGCGATCGACAACCAGTTCTTCCCTTAGCTGATTTACTATGTCGCAAAAAAACTGAACAATTAGCTCTCTTACCAATTGGCGCAAAAATCAAATCTTTTGAAATTAAACAGCAATCCTTTGATTCTTGCCCTATTCAAGCTTTGCAACGGAACATCAAGCTACCTAACTTTGCCGATTTACAGTCTTATCCACTCAATGTCGATCGCCAGCAGATTGTTAGCCAAGCTCCTGTCATACCGCTTGAATCTCAGTGTAGTTTGAGAACAAATCAAAGATTTTGGTGGCACTGGCTATTATTAACCAGCACTAAAATTTTCATCCTCGTCTCGCTAATTCTATTTCAGTCATCTTCTCAAGCGAGCAACCTTTTAGAGAAAGCCAAAATTTATCTCGATTTAGATTCACAAGCAGCAGCAACTCTACCTCCAAGTAGTACTGTTTTTTTAAGCGATAGCCAAGCTTCGCCATTTAATCGTGCAATTGAACATGCCAGAAAAATTGAACTAGAGCCTTCCTTTGATCCCCAAGCGCGAGCAGACATTATTCGTTGGAGTGAAACAATTCTAGATATTGCTAAAGGAAGAGCGAACGATGGAGATTTAGCGGGGGCGATCGCAGCTGCTAAGTTAATTCCCCAAAATTATTCCTCGACTCAATTAATTGCTCAAGAAGCAAGCGCATCAGTGAAAAACTGGCAGTTAATAGCGCAGACACAGGATCTCAATCACAATTATCTAGCAAAAGCCAAAGCAAAAATCTTAATTAATCCCGATCAGGCATCATCTTACAATCAGGCAATTGCAATTGCACGGCAGATAGTTCCAGGAGCAACAGGATATCTTGAAGCGCGGAATCTAATTAGTCAATGGAATAAGCAAATATATTTAATTGCCGAGCAACGCGCAGACAAGGGGGACTTTCAACAAGCAATTGAAGCTGCTCTTTTAATTACTGAAGATTCTTTATATTATCCACTAGCAAAAGACTCAATCAATCAAAAAATCAAATCGATATATGTAGAATATATAGAGTGAGCAGCCAAGTGTAATTAAGCTCTCCTCACTGCACCCCCAAAAATGATCGAACTACATACCCATACTACTTATTCTGACGGTATTTTAACTCCCCAACAGCTAGTAGATAGAGCTGCTCAGGCAGGGGTCAAAGCGCTGGCGATTACCGATCATGATACATTACATGGTTGGGATGAGGCGATCGCTACGGCGAAACAATACCAGCTGGAAATTGTACCAGGAGTGGAATTAAGTACGGTTCACAAAGGGCGATCGCTACATATTCTCGGTTACTATCCGCAAAGAGCGTTACTAGAAGCGCCTCTAGCAGAACGTTTAGCAGGGAGAAAGCGTCGCGCCAAACAGATGGTAGCTAATTTAGCTCAGATGGGTTATCCCCTAGAATTAGAGCAGTTAGACGGTAATCTAGCCCTAGGTCGTCCGCATATTGCTAGCGCCATGATTAAGGCAGGCTATGTTAGTTCTAGTCAAGAAGCTTTTGAGCGATTTTTAGGCGAAGATCGACCAGCTTATGTCCATTATGAAAAGTTTTCCATTCAAGAAGGCATTGGTTTAATTCGTGATTGTGGGGGAATTCCTGTTTGGGCGCATCCTTATTTATTCCGTGGTGGCAAGGTTGAAGATGTGCTGCCAGAGTTATTAGCAGCAGGATTAATGGGACTCGAAGTGTATCATCCGCATCATGGTAATAATAAGGTGCATCGTCTCCAGCAATTGTGTCAAGAGCATAATTTATTGATGACTGGGGGAACAGATTATCATGGTTACGATCTAGATCATCCCGAAAACGAGCGCTGGCAATTGAACCAGTTAAATCTACCTTTAAGTTTACTCGAACCTTTGAAGCAGTTGGCATTGGCAAATTAGAATCGCGATCGCTCAATCATCACTAATACACCAAGCGGCAAACGAGATTAATAATAAGGCTAAAACCCACCAACCAAGAGAGGTAAAACGAATCGCTAAATCTACGGGAGTAAATATTAGAGTTTCTGTCAAAAACCAATTGCCAATTAACAGTAAAGCCAAAATGATTACCAGTAACATATTTGTAATTTAATATACTTTTAATGTGAATTAGCTTCTAAATCCAGTAAATGTGAATGGCGATCGCTTTTCCCTTAAAATTATCTATTGTGAGCAAGAAGACCTCTGTGCTTCAGTTTAGCCGAACAGACTGCGATTATTGAGCAACATGCAGCATCAACTACCGAACTTCAATAACTCTAGCTTGTTTGAACTTGCTTTAACCCACAGTTCCTATGTCAACGAAAATCCTCAATCAGCAGACAATGAACGGTTAGAATTTTTGGGTGACGCGGTATTGGGATTCGTGATTGCCGAGATGCTATACAAGATGTATCCGACGATTAATGAAGCTCAACTAACTCAGATGCGATCGCGACTGGTGGATGAAAAGCAGTTAGGTCAGCTAGGGGCAAAATTCGGTTTAGGCAAACTTATGCGCTTGGGGAAAGGGACAGATAAAGATGGTGGCAGAACTAATGCTTCTTTACTCAATGACACTTTTGAAGCCACAATCGGCGCATATTTTTTAGATGCAGGAACAGAGGCTGTGCGTGAGTATATTTTGCCAATATTTCAACCTTTGGCTAGACAATTAGTTACCGATTTTAGTAATTCTCAGGTGAGCGCGCAACCAGATCTAGATTTATTAAAACCCCAAGCAACCTTTATCGATAGCAAAAACCGCCTTCAGCAGTGGGCATTAGCTAATTATCAAACCAAACCTGAATATCAAATTATTGCCGAATCTGGGCCAGACCACGCCAAAGAGTTCACCGCTCAAGTATCAATTCAGGGAAAAATCTACGGCACTGGCAAAGATCGTCGTAAACAGGAAGCAGAAAAGAGAGCCGCCGAAGCAGCTTGGATTAAGGTCAATTAACAGCTTAATTAGAGCGATATTGCTCTAAAAAACCGCGATTCAACAAAATTGTTGAAAAATGGTATGCTTCTATACATTACAGGAGAAAATTCGGACTATCCTGTATGAGTACCAAATTTTGGTACATTACAGTTCGTGGGACTCCAGAGGTATCAGTAATCGCTGATGCCTTTTTCTTATCTAGTCTGATTTCAGCTCATCGGCGTTCACTACACTAGACAAAAGCAATCATTTTAGATACCTATAATATACAGATAATCACCAGAAATAAATTCAGCCGAATTGCTGAAAATTTTTAGTTGAACAACTGAAACTAATTTAAAATACACCCCTATTTTTGTGTCTCATCATCAAAACCGAAACGATACTGGTGACTTTACTTCAGCTAGTAAAATCATTGGCTGGCGAGAATTTGTCACTTTACCTCAGCTAAAAATTGGCAGAATTAAGGCAAAAATAGATACAGGAGCAAGGTCTTCAGCGATTCATGCGTTTAATATCCAAGAGCGATCGCAAAACGGCAAAAAAATTATTCGCTTTGAGATTCATCCCTTCCAGCGTGATGATCAGACCATAATTACCACCGAAGCAGAATTATTGGAATACCGCAAAATACGTAACTCTGGGGGAACAGCGCAATTTAGACCAGTGATCAAAACGAATATTGAAGTAGGTAAATACACTTGGGCGATCGAATTATCTTTAACCAATAGAGATGTGATGGGCTTTCGGATGCTGCTGGGAAGACAAGCCGTTCGCAATAAGTTTTTAGTCGATCCTGGTAGTTCTTTTCTTCAAAGTTGTCGCAAACCATAAAAATATAAGAATATAAGTAGCCCCGATCAAATTTATCGAAATTCGCAACATGAAAATAGCAATTCTTTCGCAGAACCCTCATCTCTACTCGACTAAGCGCTTAAGAGAAGCAGGGCAAGAACAGGGGCATGATATGAGAGTGATTGATTACCTACGCTGCTATATGAACATCACGTCTAAAAAGCCCACTATTGTCTATAAAGGTCAGCCCCTGGAGAATTTTGATGCCATTATTCCCCGCATTGGCGCGTCGAAAACTTTTTATGGCACGGCGGTAGTCAGGCAGTTTGAAGTAATGGATGTTTTTAGCCCTAATCAATCCCAGGCGATTTCCCGTAGTCGAGATAAACTACGTTCGATGCAGATTTTGGCGAGGGAAGGGGTAGGTTTACCCATTACAGGATTTGCCCATGCCACTCAAGATATTGATGGATTAATTGAGATGGTTGGTGGCGCACCGTTAGTGATTAAACTTCTAGAAGGTACTCAAGGTATTGGCGTAGTGCTAGCAGAAACCTATCAAGCAGCTAAATCAGTAATTGAAGCCTTTCGCGGTTTGGATGCCAATATTTTAGTTCAGGAGTTTATCAAAGAAGCTGGGGGAGCCGATTTACGCTGTTTTGTAGTGGGGGATCAGGTAATCGCTGGGATGAAACGTCAGAGCGCAGAAGGAGAATTTCGTTCTAATCTTCATCGCGGTGGCAATGCCGAAGAAGCCTTACTATCACCTGAAGAAATTGAGACGGCAATTAGGGCTGCTCAAGCTATGGGCTTAAAAATTGCTGGCGTAGATTTATTGCGTTCTAATCATGGCCCTGTAGTGATGGAGGTGAATTCTTCTCCTGGATTAGAAGGAATTGAAAGCGCAACGGGAATTGATGTAGCTGGTAAAATTATTGAATTTATTAGCAAAAATGCCGAACAAATAGAAGAGCGGGATCATTCTTCTGGCATATTGAGCGATCGCATTAGATACTAGGAGTTTTAGATTTCAACTGTAAATTTTGTGTCAGATAATATTATTGAAATTGCCAAGGAAATCATAGCCCCAGGAGAATTACGCCGTTTTGAGCTGCCTGTAACCCGTTTGGCCACTAAAACCCTGGTTTCTCTACCGATTACTGTCGTTAATGGGATTGAGCCAGGACATACTCTCTGGCTTAGTGGGGCGATTCACGGTGATGAACTAAACGGAGTGGAAATTATTGCTCAAGTTTTGGGGCGGATCGATCCTCTCAAACTTAAGGGAACAGTCATTGCCGTTTCGATTGTCAATGTCTTTGGCTTTATCGAACAATCGCGCTATTTACCCGATCGCCGAGATTTGAACCGCTCTTTCCCTGGCTCGGAAAATGGCTCTCTAGCTTCGCGATTAGCCAACTTATTTATGCGCGAAATTGTGGAACGGAGTGATTATGGCATCGATCTCCATACTGCTGCGGTACATCGCATTAATTTGCCCCAAATTCGAGCTAATTTAGAAGACAAAACTACTTATCATTGCGCTCAAGCTTTTAGCGCACCTTTAATGATGCACTCCAGTACTAGAGATGGCTCTTTACGTCATGCAGCGACTAAAAAAGGTATTCCTGTGCTGCTTTATGAAGCTGGGGAAGCTTTGCGTCTCAATCCTTTAGCGATTAAAGTTGGTATTTCTGGGATTTTTGGCGTGATGAAGCATTTAGATATGTATGAACACGAACTTGTCCCCTCCATCGGCGAATCGCTTCAAGCAAAAAAAAGTAAATGGATTCGAGCGTCTTATGGTGGTATTTTTCATCTCTTAGTCCATCTGGGCGATCGCGTTACTAGAAAGCAAGAGTTAGGCTACATTACTAATGCTTTTGGTGAAAGAAGAGTTCCTATCCGCGCCACGATCGAGGGTATTGTGATTAGTCATATTCAGAATCCACTGGTTAATCAAGGCGATGCCATTGTTCATCTAGCAATTATTTAGTAATTATTTAATAATTGCGATTAGGCTCCGCCTACCCTTCGGGATCGCGCTAATAAATCATAATCGTGAAAAATTAGACAAAGTTAATGACCTTAAAAGCCAAATCGTCTAGTCTATTGACTGGTAACTAATAATTGAATAACTACTAATAATTGTTATATGTCTCTTACTTTTGATGCTGAGTCTGCCCAAAAACGAATCGATAAATTTTGGCAACTTTCCGCTAGTTTTGGCATGGAAAGAAATGCTTATCATAATTATCTGAACGAAATTGTCAGCGATCGCTATGCTTTAATTAACGGCTTACAGTTGTTGAGAGACGAACTACAGCTTGCTGCCTCTAGTATGACCGATATGCAGATCTGTGGCGCTGACTTGAGCTTGCCCAGCGTAGTTACCACTTTAGCCTATACCAACTGTGGCGATCGCATTCACCAGGGAGAGGTTACTAAACGATATCGAGATGTTGTAGCATCGCGCTTTGCTACCCTATCGGAAATTGGCGAACTCAAGCTAGAGGCATTTTTCCCCGCTGGAGGTGGGACAGACAACGGAGCAACATTAGCCCATGTCACTGTAGCACATCAGATGGATGAACCACTACGCCGTAGACTGTATGAAGGTAATTCTCAATCCATGGTTTTAGTGGCAACAGATCTCAAGACTCATGTGGGACGTTTAGAAGAAGGAGAGCAGCGCATTTATGGCAAAACCCGTGAATCTCCTTGGCGTGAACCCCGTCATGCCTGTGGGGCGATTGTGGGCGCTTTATTAGATTATCGCCCGCATAATATGATCCATCGTCGTATTCGCGATGATTTAGGCGAGAAAAACTTTCAATATCTTTCGACGCGCAAAATTCTGACTGATAGCGGTATAGATATTACGATGGCAGTTGCTGCTGCAATTGTTGCAATTCGTGGCATTCGCAATACGGCGATGGCAATGACTCAAGAGATAGATGAACGAGGAATAGCCCATTTAACTGCCAGTACTACGGTTAATCGTCCCTCCAGAGATGATTTAGTCATTTATTTAGCCAGAGCAACTGTTTTCAACGGTAAGGTGCGGATTCAAAGTCTGGGAACAAAAGCCGAGTTGTATAGTGGTCAGTTGATTAAATATGCGGGAGAGCGAAGACTTCAGCTTACCTATGACAATCTCGATAGCGAGTGCTTACCCGTAGAAGAAATTCCCTATCAAATAAAATATTCAAAACTTAGTTGAATTTTAATTGGGCGTTTAAAGTTAGCTGCCGAGACACAAACCTTTCTTTAGATAGAAGCGATCGCAATTTCAAAGTGGTAAATATCAAGCGGGGATATAAACATTCAATGTTCTTATCTTATCGTTTTGTAGTTTACCAACAGTAAAATTGTCTATTTTTGGCGATCGCTTTTGGTCTTTTAATTTTTTTATCTTTTAATCAATGCGTATTCCAACAGCGACCTATAGAATTCAATTTCACGCCGAATTTAATTTTGCGCAGGCTCAAGAGATTGTTGCTTATTTAGCCGATTTAGGAATCTCCGATTTTTACGCTTCACCTATTTTTCAAGCTACTCAAGGAAGTACTCATGGTTATGATGTAACCAACTCAACTATGCTTAATCCCGAATTGGGAACGAAATCAGACTTTGCTAAATTAAGTGCAGAAATCCACCAGCATCAAATGGGTTGGTTACAAGATATTGTTCCTAATCATATGGCTTACGATAGTCATAACCTGTGGTTAATGGATGTTTTAGAAAATGGTCAAGATTCCGAATTCTTTGATTTTTTTGATATTAATTGGAATCAATCTGATGAAGAAATGAATGAACGGGTACTTGCTCCTTTCTTAGGTGATTTTTATGGCAATTGTTTAGAAAGAGGCGAGATTAAGCTTGACTATCAGAAACAAAATTTAATAGTTACTTATTTTGGCTTAGAGTTACCAGTAAGAATTGAATCTTATTTAACTTTCATTACTTATAATTTAAATATATTAGAGCAAAAGTTAGGTCGGCAACATCCAGATTTTATTAAGTTTATAGGAATTATCTATTTGCTTAAGAACTTACCTAAAGATACTAAAGACAAAGAACGTTTAGAGCAAAAAGTTTTTGTCAAAAATCTACTTGCAGAAGCTTATCAGCAAAATTCTACTGTAGAAGAATTTATTCAAAATAATCTCAAGGAATTCAACGGTAAAGTTGGTAATCCCAAAAGCTTTGATTTATTAGATAATTTACTTGCCGAACAATTTTATCGTTTATCATTTTGGAAAGTTGCCGCTCAACAAATTAACTATCGTCGCTTTTTTACAGTTAATGAATTAATTTCTGTCAAGGTAGAAGAGTTAAAGGTATTTAATAAAACTCACGAATTAATTGAGCGATTAGTCGCTGAAAATAAATTTACAGGAGTACGAATAGATCATATAGATGGTTTATATAATCCTGCTGAATATTTAACTAGACTGAGAACAAAACTAGGCGATATTTATATTACCGTCGAAAAAATTCTCGAATTAACTGAAGATTTACCACAACAATGGCAAATTCAAGGTACAAGTGGCTACGAATTTCTTAATTACGTCAATGGTTTATTTTGTCAATCAGAAAATGAAGCAGATTTTAGTCAAATTTATACTCAATTTACTGGTTTAAAAGCTGATTATCAAGATTTATTTTATGAAAAGCAGGCTTTATTTTTAGAGAAAAACTTAGGAGGAGATCTAGAAAATCTAGCTCGAATTCTCAAAAAAATCGCTTCTGATACGAGGGAAGGGAGTGATTTTACTACATATGGTTTAAAAAATGCTCTGTTTGAAGTGTTAGTACTGTTCCCTATTTATCGTACCTATATTGATGAAAACGGTGTAAGAGAAATAGATCGAGAATATATCAATCAAACTATCAAAGCTGCTCAGAAAAAAGCTCCCTTACTAGTTAATGAATTAAACTTTATTCAAAAAATACTGCTGTTGAAATACGAAGATGGTCATAGTAAAACTCAAGCAGAAAAATGGCTATATTTTGTTATGCGATCCCAACAATTAACAGGCCCATTAATGGCGAAGGGAGTTGAAGATACACTTTTATATGTTTATAACCGATTACTATCATTAAATGAGGTAGGAGGAAACCCCAGTCACTTTGGGATCGAGTTGGATTTATTTCATCAGTTTAATCAAAATAAAGTCAAACATTGGCAGCATGGGATGAATACCACTGCTACCCACGACACTAAGCGGGGTGAAGATGCACGCAGTAGATTGAACGTGCTGTCGGAAATTCCTCAAGAGTGGTCACGTACCGTTAATCAATGGCGGGAAATTAATCAAGTACATAAACAAGGAGTAGTTCCCGATGCTAATGATGAATATTTTTTATATCAGACTTTATTAGGAACTTTTCCCTTTGAAGACGAAGAATCAGCATTTCTGACCAGAATTAAGGATTACATGCTCAAAGCAGTTAGAGAAGCTAAAGTTAATACAGCCTGGTTGCGTCCTAATGAAGAATACGAACAAGCATTGATGAGTTTTATTGAACGAGTTTTATCTCCTCAAGAATCTAATTTCTTACAGCATTTTCGACCTTTTCAGCAGCAAATAGCTGAATACGGTATTTATAATTCTCTTTCCCAAGTGTTAATTAAAAATACAGCGCCTGGCGTACCAGATTTATATCAGGGTGCAGAACTATGGGAATTAAGTTTAGTCGATCCCGATAATCGTCGTCCTATAGATTATCAAAAACGAAGAAAATTTTTACAAGAAATTAAACTAAAAAGTTCACAGGATATTCTACAACTACTTAAAGAACTAATTGCAACGAAAGAAAATGGTAAGATCAAACTTTTCTTAACTCATCAGTTACTAAAAGCCAGAAAAGAATATATAAAAATATTTCAAAACGGAAATTATCAACCAATAGAAATTACTGGTAAATATCACAATCATCTGATTGCTTTTAGTAGAAATTATGGCGACAAAACTATTGTGGCGATCGCACCTCGGTTTTTAACTGGAATCATTAAACCAGGACAACTTCCTCTTGGTACAAAAATATGGGAAGATACCAGCCTCAAGTTAGTACCTAAAAATTGGCATAATCTAATCGATAACCAAACAATAACAGGAGAAAATTTAGCAGTGGGAGAAATTTTACAGAACTTTCCTGTTGCATTATTAATTGGATAATAGATTTGAGTAATCTGGTAGTAATAAAAAGGTAATAAAGCATTATAGAACTATTTTAGTTATGCCTTGTTGTATTAAAAAGTCGTGGTGTTGCTCATGAGTGCGATCGTTATTTAATGATGAGTACAGATTTGCTTAAGTTGACGAGTAGAGCAAGTAATGATTTTAAGACGGGCGAAATACTATTTTTTCTAGTTCAAAAGTCAGATATTTTGTTTGTCACAGTAAATTTTCTCGTTTACTACGGTATTTTGCTGCCATTTTTTCGGCATTTCTATAAACCAATTGTGGGGTTTTAAGCATATCTCCTGACTCTTGTTCAAGTTCTTTTGTAGAAACTGCAACACGTCTTTTTTCAATATTCATCCAAATAACAATCGCTTTTATTTCATCATCAACTTTAAAAATACTGTTTAAGTCTATTGAATTAACAGTATCTTGAGAAATATCGGAAATATGTAACAACACAACGCCTTCCCCAATATCTATAAATAAACCATAGTCTTTAATTTTTATTACTTTTCCTGTTATAAGATCGCCAATTTTTATTTGTTTTACTCTTAGGTAAACAACGCAAATTTATTACTTACACATAAAGAATATTTTTTATTATTTAATATTTGCAAAGGTGTTCTAAGATTATTATTTTTATTTTCAATAAAATTGGAATTTATATGACTGTCATGAAGGAAAGCAGCTGTACCTTCAATATTTACTAGAAAACCAGTACTTACTGAATTTCTCTTGGCTATTTGTGAGTAAAATATAATATTTTCATTTTCTGCTTGGATCTGTTTAATTCTTTTATAACCTATTTGATCTTCTAATTTTTTAATAGATAAACCAAGGGTTCTACACCTATATTATGATAAATATCCGAAACTATAAATTCACGAACTAAATTAAGATGTAAAACTTCTTCAGAAGATTTAGCCCATAGTGACATATCACTCAGACCAATATATGCAGCTTTTTCTGCTCCAACATCAACAAAAGCATAGTCTAACGTTGTCACTATTATTTTATTAAATTGAGAAACTGTAATATAGCGATATATTTCAATTGTGTTTAAAAAACTGGTTTGAAAACGATCTTGTAACTTGTAAACTATAAGTATTACGACAAATTGTAATTTTTTCAAGATGTCCTAAAATTAAATAAGCTTAGTAGTTTGGGCATTTAACGAAGGTCGTGGTGTTGCTCATGAATGCGATCGCTATTTAATAGGAAGTACGGATTTACCTTAAATAAAAATAAGAAATAACCGCTCAAACACAATTCAAAACCAAGATGCAATTGTTTAAATTTGATCCTAAAGCTCGCCCTATCTGGGAAATCGCAGCAGAAATTAGCGCACAAATACCAGATTTAGAATGGGCAAAAGTGCCAACAGATCTAGCTAAAAACTTTGATAAGTATCAAACTAAGGCTGCAAAATGCGCACCTTCTAAATCGCTATTTGAGGGGTGAGCAAATCTTAAATATTTTTAAATACTAATAACTTGCTCACCACGATCTTTTAAGCTTTATTGCGATAAAGAATGTTGACAATAAATTTAGCAACTACTTGGAAGAAGCTAGGTTTTTTCTCGTTTTTGGTAGCATTTGAATTAGAAGTCTTAACTGCCGACTTGTCAGATGATTCTACAGATTCTGGCTTCTTGGGTGGTATTGCTTCGGTTAAGGATGCTTCTGCTGCTTCTAGCGCTTCAGATTCAGCAACATTGGCATTAGCGATCAGTTCTGGGGAAGATTCAATCGTGGTGGAAACTGATTTTGGTACGCTGAGATTTTCCTCAATGTTTTCCTCGTTTTCCTCAATATTGGTTTCCGTCACAGCAGAAGGTACAGGCTCAGGTGCAGTTAAAGAATGACACTTGTTTAAAAAGTCTTCTAACTTTTGGCGATCGCCAAGCTCAATTTGGCGCGCATTGGCAGCACATTCAGCAATATCATAGTCGCCAATATAAGCAAGCCATTTCTCTAGATCTTGTCGAACTAAAAAGCTTGTGGCGTCATCGGGATACTGCTCACAGAGTTTTAATAAATCTTCGGCATTATTAGCTACTCTACCGTCGGGAAAATGAAAAGGCTCAGTCATGGTCGTAATTTTATTTATGGTTAAATCAAAAAAGTTCAGTTTTATCTTGCCACAGGTATCTCAACATCAACCGCTAGGAATTTGCTGAATGTTAATATCCAATCAGCAACAAAAATAATCAGCGATCCCGAAGGGTAGGCGGAGCCTAATCGCTTAATTATAATTCGATCATAGTTACCCTGGTACTTTCATCCCTCTATCTACGGCTGGACGTTGCTTGAGCGTTTCGTACCACTGTTTGAGCTGTGGATGATTCTCTAAGGTCAACTCCATAAACTCAAAAGCAGCTACCCAGGGATAGATGGCAATGTCAGCAATCGAATAATCAGCACCGCTAATATACTCTGTCTTAGCCAATTGACTATTCAGGACATCATAAAGTCTTAAGGTTTCCTTGTGATAGCGATCGATGGCATAGGGAATTTTGGCTGGGGCATACTTATTAAAGTGATTATATTGCCCAAACATTGGCCCAATGCTACCCATCTGGAACATTAGCCATTCAATTGTATTAAAGCGCTGTTTTACCTCAGTAGATAGTAATTTTCCTGTCTTTTCCGCTAAGTAAATTAAAATTGCTCCCGATTCAAAGATCGTCAACTCGGCATCGCGATCGACAATTGCGGGAATTTTGCTATTAGGATTGATAGCGACAAACTCAGGCGCAAACTGTTCTCCCTTAGTAATATCAACACTATGAACCTGATAATCTAAGCCGATCTCTTCCAGCATGATAGAAGCTTTGCGACCATTTGGAGTGGTAAAAGTATACAGATCGATCATTTTGGGTACAAAATTATTAATTACTCTTGATTCACCTACTACTATTATGACGACACATCCAAAGATGGGCCGCATCTCGGTAAACTAATAACTAAGTTAATTATGCGATTTTAAGGGTTTGTTGGTGGATATGAGTAATACAGTTTGGGAATTAGATTTTTATTCACGTCCCGTCTTAGATGAAGCAGGTAAAAAACTTTGGGAAGTTTTGATCTGTGAAAGTTCCAATAGTATAGAGCGATCGCCTGCTACTCTATTCAAATATGCTGAATATTGTCCCAGTACCAGCGTAAATTCATTATGGTTAAGAGAAGCAATTGAAAGAGCGATCGCCGAAGCAGCTACAACACCCAAAAAAATCCGCTTTTTTCGTCGCCAGATGAACAACATGATTGTCAAAGCTTGCGAAGATGCTGGAATTAACCCTGTACCCAGTCGTCGCACCTATGCGTTAAATCAGTGGCTTGCCCAAAGAATGATTGATGTTTACCCCCAAATGGAGGGATTCGATCTCAAGACGGCTAATGCTACTTCGGTACAGTATCCCCCGTTAAACGCAATTTCTCTGCCAGATGCGGTAAAAGGCGATCGCGGGGACAAATGGACTTTTGTTAGCCTATCTGCTGCTGATTTTGATGATATGCCAGATTGGGAGATTGCTTTTCAAGAATCTTTTGCCCTCTCCCTGTTAGATATAAAGACTGATACGGCGATCCCTGGCTTAATTATCTATTCTCCCCGCGCCACTCCCTTGGCAGCCTGGATGTCGGGACTAGAAATGGGTTATCTTCAGCTAGAAAAATCTGCTCGTCCTCAACTACGTTTAGAAACAGGATTGAGTGATAGCTGGACATTAATTAACTTAACTAACCAAGAAATTGTTAAGCAGGCAGAAGATTTTGAGACTGCAAAACAAAAAGCCAATGGAGTCCACTTTTTAGCAGTACAATCAGATCCCAATTCCGAAGCTTTTGCTGGTTTTTGGCTGTTAAAAGAATAACTTTAACAGCCGTACATTGGGTTCTAAGTTGGTTAACTTTCAATTATTTCTTCGTAATAATCCAAATAGCATGAATTAAACCAGGAAAATAGCCGAGTAGAGTTAACAGAATATTGATCCAAAAGTCTACGCCTATACCAACTTGAAGAAATACTCCTAATGGTGGTATTAAAATTGACAAGAGAATGCGGATTACGTCACCCATATTGCTTGTTCTCCTACAGCAATGTTTTTTATCGACAGCAGTAATACACCTCAAGTCTGTTTTTAAGGCAATTACTGCTGTTTATTAGCAATAACATGCTCAGACAAACTTTAGCTTCTATCTTGAGTTAGAGGGAACAAGACGCTTTTCTAACGAATTAAGACGCTGTTGGGCAGTTTTATTTTCAGGGTCATATTCTAATGCTTCTCTATAAGTTTCTACAGCTTTGACAATCATCTGTTTTTTCTCATAGACGTTACCCAGATTGTTAAACGCAATTACGTATTCAGGATAAAGCTTTAAAGCTTCTTTATACTGTCTGATGGCAATGTCGTATTGTTCTTGAGCAAAGTAAGCATAACCCATCGCGTTGTGGATTAAAGCCTGATTTTCTTCTGGCAACTGCTTGTCTACTTTCAAAGCCTTTTCGAGGAGAGTGATCGACTGAACAAACAACTTTTTATCTAAATACAGACTTCCCAATTCATAATATTCTTCGGCAGTGCCTTTCTCTTTTTTAAGCTTGTCTTGCAGGCGAGAAAAGGTGCTTTCTTGTTTACGAGTTTTAATAACTTCTCGCAGAATATAGATCGCGGCAAAAACTAAAATTGCTAGTAAAGCAGAAATATAAGCTATAGGTAGATTCTCATTCATGGGCGATCGCGCTTTGTGATACTTTTGTTAATTCGGTTTCTAATTACCTGTAATTTTCACACATCTAACCAGACGAGATCCTTAATCGTTAACAAAATGTTGATTAGAAATACCGCAGTCAATCAAAGCCATTCCCAATTAGGAAAAGTTGCAGCTTGCCCACAGTTCTGTCCAGATTCATCAGTTAAATTCCACAGGGTTGCTTGTTTAATTAAAAATCTTTGGCCTTGACTAGAGATCCTCACCCCCTGGTAATTCTCAATATATCCCTGTTCTTTTGCCTGCTGGAGCATTCCTGCCCGTTCCTCTCTGGCGACTGGTTCAGCACTGGTAGCAGAAGGGGTTGTAATAAATTCGTCCCAACTCAAAGACCATAATTGTAAAGCCGTTTGATTACCATAGTTAAAAATAGGCTCTGCTTGAATACCATGAGAAACCAGCACAAATGGCGCATAAAATAACGTTTTGGATAATTGTTCTGGAGTATCAACCGAATCAATTAAATTCTTCCCCAATAGCTGGCGATAGCTATCCGCTACAATCTGTATCCAGCGAATAATTTCTGGTTGTTGCCAAACAGATATAGTCATTCAAATTAATTTCCGTAGGTTTATCTATAAAATGCTTATCTTCTCAGTAATCAGTAATCACTGATGATTGGCAATTTCACTGTTTAATATTTCATATCCTTGTTCGAGGCTTTCGATTTGGGACAGGCGATCGCGTAACTCAGCTGCACCAGAAAATCCTTTACAATACCAAGCTAAATGTTTACGGGATTGATAGATACCTCGTTGTCCTTTGTATTCCCACAAACCTAATAGATGCTCTTTAGCGCATTCCAGTATAGTAGCAACATCAGGAGGCGGTAATAAATCACCTGTTTGCAGAAAATGATCGATTTCACCGACTAAGAAGGGATAGCCTAAAGTCCCCCGTGAACACATCACGCCATCTGCTTGTGTCATCTCCAGACATTTCACCGCAGCTTCAACGGAGAAAATATCACCATTAGCAATGACAGGGATTGATAAAGCCTGTTTAACCTTAGCAATCCATGACCAGCAAGCAGAACCGTTATAGCCTTGAGCGCGAGTACGAGCATGAAGCGTCAGCATTTGCGCCCCTTGATTTTCCATCCTGCGGGCAAAATCAATAATATTAATTTCCCGATCATCCCAGCCAAGACGGGTTTTAACTGTTACGGGAACATCTACTGCCTCGACTACAGTTTTCACAATTGCCTCGGCTACTTCTGGTTGACGCAACAAAGACGAGCCACCGCCTTTTTTCGTGATCTTATTGACGGGGCAACCCATATTAATATCAACAGTATTCGCTCCTTGAGCTACCGCTTTGCGGGCTGCTTCCGCCATAAAGTCTGGGCGACAATCAAATAACTGAATACTAATGGGATTTTCATCAGCAGCGATCGCCATTATGCTCGGCAATTCTTGTAGATGATAAATTTCTTTAGCACTCACCATCTCGGTATACATCATCGATTTTGGCGCATATCGCCTCACTAATCGTCGAAAGACCAGATCGGTAACTCCTGATAGAGGAGACTGTAAGACACGACTATTAACTACCACCGAGCCGATTTCTAGAGGAGTTGCCAACCTAGTTTTCAGTTCAGCAGATAAAGCGAGAACTTCAATTGAATTAACCATAAATCAAATCTTCATAGCGAGGAAATATGACTCACAAATCCTTAACTGCTAATACTCGAAAATAATTCAGAGTTTAAAGCTTAAAGCTAATTAGCAACAGAGCGCCAAACACCGACCAAAATCCCCTGAATTTCTACATTCTCAGCTTCTGCTTTGATCGGCTCATATTTTTGATTAGCAGGCTTAAGGGTAATTTTTTCTTGTTGCTGATAAAAATGTTTTAAAGTTGTTCCATATCCTGATACTCTAGCGGCCACAATATCGCCATTTTTGACTTTGGTGGCATCATCAAGCGATCGCATAACTACATAATCTCCTTCATTAATGAGATCCTCAATCATGCTGTCGCCAACTACTCGCAAAACATAACAATCAGGCTGAGCAAATAGATCGGCTAAATCTAGCCGAGTTTTTTCATCACTAAACGGCTCAACTAAACCGCCTGCTGCAATCTCACCTTCAATAGCCAATCCTTTTTCGGGCTGATGTAAGATTTTAATGGTGCGAGCTTTGCCATCGATCCAGTCAATGTAACCTTTATTTCGCAGTCTTTCCAGTCGACTTTGAACGGGAGCGGGCGATCGCAAATTCATCGCTTTCATCATCTGCCTAATAGAGGGTGCGTGCTGGGTCGACTTGATATACTCAACTAACCAATCGTAAAGTTCTTTTTGGGCTGGGGTAAGACTTTCCATTGCTTTTTTCTAAGGTATGTTTTTGAGGACAAGCTACTGGCAATTGAAACCAAAACTTGATATGTCCATTCAGAACATAGGTACTAAATATTAGAAGATATTGACCCCCAGTAAGTCAAGTATCGTTTCTTTTAAGTGGCGAGTATTGACCATGGATCGGCAAAAAACCAATTCGATCGAGTTATCAAGAATTAAATTGTTTTATGTTAATAATTGCAAATTTTAAGTTATGGCAAAAGCGCAATCAGTTTAACCATTGTTCAGTTAGAGCTAGCTTAATTAGTCTATTGCTCTGCCTTTTACTGTTGCTTAATGGTTGCAGCGATCAAAGACAAATTAGTAAACCAGAAGTAACCAAGATCACTTTTTGGCACGGAATTAACCCACCAGAGAATCGAGATATTTTTCAAGAATTAGTCAATAAATTTAATCAAAATAATCCCGATCTTGAAGTTGAAGCATTATATATTGGTCAACCTGATACTCAACTACCCAAAATTTTAGCTGCGACGGTAAGCGAACAACCCCCAGATATTCTCTGGTTTGTGGCACAAATTGCAGGCAAGCTAAATCAGTTAGGCGCATTGTTACCTTTAGATGATTGGCTGGATAATTCAGCGATTAAAGCAGAAATTGATCCCGCGATGTTTGCCTCCATGCAGCTAGACAATCAGATCTTATCTGTTCCCTTCGCTACCAATAATGCTGCGGTGTTTTATCGTCCCAGTTTATTTGAACAGGCAGGAATAACCACGCTGCCTAAAACCTGGTCAGAATTACAACAGGTAGCCAAAAAGTTGACTCAAGATCCTAATCGGGATAAGCGCCTGGATCAACATGGTATGTTCTTGTCTTTAGGTAAGGAAGAATGGACTGTTTTTACTTGGCTACCCTTTATCTATAGTGCGGGAGGAGATCTATTAGCCCAGGGAAAGCCGAATTTAGTTAACGATGGAGCGATCGCTGCTTTACAATTTGGTGCAGACTTAGTACAAGCTGGGGTAGCCGTTTTGTCTCCACCAGAAAGAGGTTATGAAATCGATAACTTCATTGCTGGTAAAGTGGCAATGCAGATTACAGGCCCTTGGACTTTAGCTCAGCTAAAATTGGCTAATATTGACTATGGTGCTTTTGCTATACCCATTGCCAAACAACCTGCTACGGTAATTGGTGGAGAAAACTTATTTGTCTTTAAAACTACTCCCAAAAGAGAGCAAGCTAGTCTGAGGTTTCTTGAATATATCTTGAGCGAAGAGTTTCAGACTACTTGGGCCTTAAAGACAGGATACCTCCCTGTCAATACTAAATCGCAACAGAGTAAAGCTTATCAAAACTTTGTAGCGGAAAATCCAGTAATTAAAGTGTTTTTAGATCAGATGCAGTGGGCAAAATCTCGTCCTATAATTCCTCAATACAATCGCCTGTCAGAAAACTTAGGTAGGGCAATTGAGGCTAGTTTGTTAGGTAAACAGACTCCTGAAGCAGCGTTAAGGCGATCGCAACAGCGTTTAGAATTAGTTTTTAGCAATTAATTATTTAACTACAAATTAAACTAAATTTCTAGCAGGCGATTCGCCTTTATTTTTTATAAATAGAGTCTTCCCAAAGTTCGCTTCCTCTAGCTTTAACTTTTTGACTATAAATTGCTTCTGGGTCTTGCTCTTTTAATTCAGCTAAGATAGGTTTAACCAACCTAATGACATTTTTCCAAGTCAAATCTTTTTCTGGTAAATAATCAGCTAACTCTTGTAAAGCGGCTTTAGCTTCTTTAATACTTTTATCAATTTCTGACTCATTTTCTGATAGCAAAGGAGTAGAACTACGAAGTAAATCTTGTTGAACTGCTGCCAATCCTTTACGTACTTCTTGAGTAATTTTTACACTATGTTCTGAGCGTCCTTTAAGCTTTTGTTTATTAAACCCCTGTTGTGATGAAGCATATAAGGCAGGTAATCTATTAAGAGCATAAGTAGCTACTTCAATCGGATTAATAAACTTTTTAATATTGCTAGGAAGGCGAACTAGTTGTCGCTCAATTTCATCAGCAACTAACATTTCCATCACATTACGGTGAATATAATCATTTTCTGACTGGCTATTTTTCATTTAATCAACTTTGCTTATGCTTATAAATGATCACTGAGCAGCTCGGATTTAAAATCTTTGATCTTGCTTTCTCCATATATACACAGATAACCACAATTGCCCAGAGAATACCACCGTAAAATAGCTTAAATTTACCCTAAGTTTATCTAAACAAAGCTCAAATATTGTGTTTCTTCATAGAAAACTCAAATATAATCAGCAAAAAAAACAATTGAGCAACTCAGTAAATTTATTGACAGCAGTTTTCGCCCTTGATAGATTACGCTGTTTGTCAATACCAACTCTCTATGAAAATGCACTAAATGAAATTTAATTCTTTGTTTCTCTGCGTCTTTGCGTCTTTGCGACGCGAAGCTAGTGCTAAAGCATACCGCTTCGCATATCCTTTAGGGCGCGAGATTTATAATCAAAATATTAAGTGCAACTTTAAGGAGAAATGGTATAACTAGCTTTTAGTTTTTTAAAGTTCAACAACATCAAGGCTAGATCCTTTAGCAATGTCTAAGATTCTTTTTGCCTGCGCTGCTGAATTAGGTCGATCGCTAAATCAACTTTTTCGGGGAAGATTACCACCAAACTATCTTTTGGTGCTTGGTTTAAAGCTGTATTAATTGCCTCAATTTCATTAAGAATAATTTCGTGATTTTTGTCTGGACTGATCTGATAGACTCCCTTTTTAATCAGATCGGCAACTTCTCCAGACTCTCTCCCCCTGAAATCTTGGTCTTCTTTAATAATGATTTGATCGAAAATTTCAGCAGCAATATTACCTAGTAAAATAAGATCTTCATTACGGCGATCGCCTGGACCCCCAACTACACCGATTTTGCTCCCTTGCCAGTTACGGACAAAATCGCCTACCGCTTTAAATCCATGAGGGTTATGGGCATAATCGATTAGTACCTGATAATCCTCGATTTCAAACAGATTCATTCTACCTGGGGTTTGCTCTGCCGACATTTGAAAAGTGCGTACTCCCTGACGGATCAGCTCGATATCAACTCCTTGAGCAAAGGTAGCTAAGCAGCTAGCTAAAGCATTAGCAATCATAAAGGGAGCTTTCCCGCCCATGGTCATGGGAATATTAATCGCTTTCTCAATCCTGAGTGTCCATTTACCTTCTAAAATTGCCAGATAGCCGTGTTCGTAGACTGCCGCTAATCCATTACGACGAGAATGTTCGATAATAATCGGATTATCGGGATTCATCGAGAAATATGCCACGTTACAGTTAAGCTTGTCCGCCATTGCTGCTACCAAAGGATCGTCGGCATTCAAAATTGCATAACCGTCCGCCTTAACTGTCTCTGCAACCACTGCTTTGACTTTTGCCATTTGTTCAATAGTGTCGATGCCACCTAAACCAAGATGGTCAGCCGCTACGTTTAAAACTACGCCCACATCACAGCTATCAAAAGCCAAGCCTGAACGCAAAATACCACCTCTAGCTGTCTCTAAAACGGCAACTTCTACAGTTGGATCTTTAAGAATTGCGCCAGCACTATAAGGCCCAGTGTTGTCGCCCTGTTCGACTAAATATTCTTGGATATAAATACCATCAGTAGCAGTAAAGCCAACAACTTTATCAGTTTGACGATAAATATGAGCAGTTAACCTAGTAGTAGTAGTTTTACCATTAGTTCCCGTAATCGCCACGATAGGGATTCGACTGGGAGTTTGCTCGGGAAACAGCATTTCCAATACCGATGCACCGATATTACGAGGCAGCCCATAACTAGGGGCAGCGTGCATTCTAAAACCAGGAGCAGCATTAACTTCAACAACTACTCCTTTTGTTTCATTAAGAGGCTTACTGATATCTGAAGTAACAATATCAATTCCAGCAATATCTAAGCCGATGATCTTGGCTACTCTCTCGGCTAGCCAGATATTTTGCGGGTGAATTTCATCAGTGCGATCGATCGCAACTCCGCCAGTACTTAAATTAGCCGTAGCGCGCAAATAAACAACTTCTTGAGCAGGCAAAACCGAATCGAGATCGTAACCCTGCTTTTTTAAGACCGCCAAAGATGTTTGATCGACAGTAATTTTAGTCAGCACATTATCATGCCCGTTACCTCTTCTAGAGTCTTGGTTAGTCAGATCGATTAACTGCCTAATTGTATCCTGACCATTACCCGTAACGTGAGCAGGGACTCTTTCGGCTACCGCTACCACCTTCCCGTCAATCACCAATACCCGATGGTCGTTGCCCTGATAGTATTGCTCGACAATCACCGAGCGAGTTTTAGAAGCATTACTCGCCAAATCGTAAGCTAATTCTGCTTCCTCTACATCATTAATATTGATAGTAATACCGCGACCGTGGTTGCCATCCAAAGGCTTAATCACGATCGGATAACCTCCCACATCAGCGATCGCCTGTTCTAATTCATCTAAATACTCAATTACCGTTCCTTTAGGTACAGGTACTCCTGCATTGCCCAAAATATTTTTTGTACCTTCCTTATCGCAGGCAAGCTCTACCGCCAGAATACTAGTATTATTGCTCAAGGTAGCCTGAATTCGCTTTTGTCTCGCCCCATAACCAAGCTGTAACATCGCCCGCGCACTTAGCCACATCCAGGGAATTTTTCGTGCCTCGGCTTCTTTGATGATTGTCTCAGTAGATGGCCCCAAAGCAGTACTAGCATGAAGCTCTTGGAGATCTCGCAAATCCTTCTCAAGCTCAGCCGAAGAATAAGTGCCTGTTTCCACAATTGACTGACATAATCTCACTGCGGCTCTACCTGCGTAACGTCCTGCCTGTTCTTCGATATATTCAAAAGCGACGTTAAACACTCCTGGAGTTGAGGTTTCTCTGGTACGACCAAAACCTACGGGCATTCCTGCCAACTCTTGCAGCTCTAGAGCAATGTGTTCAACAATATGACCCATTAAAGTGCCTTCTTTAATTCTTTCGAGAAAACCACCACGATGTCCACGAGAGCAGTGATGTTCAATCAAGCTAGGTAATACCTGAATTATACCCTCATAAAACCCTGGAATCTCATTCGACGTTTTTTCAGTCAACTCTTCCAAAGCTAGCTGCATCACAATCAACTTATTGCGCCGAATACTCCAGTAATTAGGGCCCCGTAGGGTCTGAGTTTGTAAAATTCTCATGATGTTTGCTGTTATGTGCTTTGGGGCAGCTTAGAGAGGAAATCAAATAGTTAGCTTATCATCTCTTTTCAACCGACAACCAAACTGTTCTCGATGAACAATTTAATTACCACTTTACAGGTATCTAATGCCTGTGATGTAAGCTAATTAATGTAGAGGAAGATGACGCTGTAGATCATAGCGATCGCCGTAACCTAAAATATGCAGTTTAAGATTGTGTAGGCTCAGAGGCTGATTGCCAATAGCTTGTTCTTGGTTCGAGTAAGACATTGTTCTGGCATCGACAATAGTTACCGCACCCTTGCCTATTACTTGAATCATGCCGTCACTTTCAAACATGGCACAGGTATCTTCATCAATTCCAACACCTAGCAGTTCAGGATGAGCGGAAACTGCACTCAATAACCGAGCTAAACGATTACGATTATAAAAGTGCTGGTCTACCAAAACTCCAGGAATGATATTAAGACCTTTAGCCATATCTACTAAGGCACGATTAGGACATTCAGCACTACTACCACCAGAAATCATGTGCTGACCCATAATGGCTGCTCCTGCACTAGTTCCTGCTAGACTCATTTTACGCTGTTGCGCCCTGGCGACAATTCGATTCATTAAGGGGGTGTCGGCGAGTAAACCACAAAGACGCAGTTGATCGCCACCTGTCAGAAAAATTCCCGTACAGTTTTCCACAAAACTAAGATGATCTGTATCCTCTGCACCTGGGCGATCGCGTATATCTAAAACTTTGATTTCTTTTGCACCCATATCGTCGAAGAGTCGATAGTATCTCTCCCCAATCAAAGCAGGTTCTCGTGAAGCACAGGGGACAATTCCAATCAGGGCATCTGTTCCTCCTGAACGCTGAAAGAAAGTTTGCAGTATTTCTTTACCATGTACTTTATCTTCCGCCCCACCAATAACTAAAATAGCATTTTTGGTAGATTGAGAATATAAGCTGGTGTAATATTCAACTTCGGTGTTAATCATAATTGGATTGACGGACAAGAGATATATCTCTGAGACTGAGATGATCGTAAAGGCGATCATCACGTAACTACTGTGTCAAAGACTACTTAAATTTCAGATTAAATTTCAGAGCCAAGCAGACTTATACTTATATATTCTGAATAATATTGGTGAACTTTTAATTGTGCGTTTTGATATTATCACTCTTTTCCCCGACTTTTTTGTCTCTCCCCTTAGATGTAGTTTACTAGGTAAAGCGATCGCCAAGAAAATTGCCACCGTAAATTTAGTTAACCCCCGCGACTTTACCACGGACAAACACCGTAAGGTAGATGACATTACCTATGGTGGAGGAGTAGGTATGCTGCTTAAACCAGAACCGATATTTGCTGCGGTAGAATCTTTGCCTATTTTGCCCCAGCGAGAAATTATTTTAGTTACTCCTCAAGGAGAACCTCTTAATCAACCTTTACTTAAAAATCTCGCCACTAATTATCAACAGCTAGTAATTATTTGCGGTCATTATGAAGGAGTAGATGAGCGAATCAGACAGCACTTAGTCACCAAAGAGATCTCTTTAGGAGATTTTGTCTTGACCTGTGGCGAAATCCCAGCTCTTACCCTGATTAACGGCGTCACCAGACTTTTACCAGGAACAGTAGGGAAAGAGGAATCTTTGAAGACAGAGAGCTTTGAAACTGAATTATTAGACTATCCTCAATATACCAGACCTGCCGAATATCGTGGCTGGCAAGTGCCAGAAGTATTACGCTCAGGAAATCACAAGTTAATTGACGAGTGGCGTAGAGCAGAACAGATTAAACGGACAAGCGATCGCCGTCCTGATTTGTGGGCGAAATGGCAGTCTTTGATTAATAATGAAACCGACAAGAGATAATAGTTAGATAGCGATCGCTGACTGCATACACAAGACGATTTGTATCGTCTATGCGACGTGACCACAATCCTGATAAATTTTCTTTTAGAGGTTCAGGCTTACCAATCCCTATAAAGGGAGTACTTTTTGTAGCTTTAATTAGTTTGTTAATTCTCTTTAGCGTTTTTTTATCCTGACTCTGCCAGTAAACATAACTATCCCAGGCTTCATCAGTCCAGGCTAAAATCCGACTACTCATCCAACAAATCTTTTTCCGTCACTTGTCCTTGTTCATATTGGGCGATCGATCTGATTAAATGAGCAGCATTTGCTGGAGATTTGAGTAAATGGACTGTTTCCAGCAAACTATTAAAATAGTCCAGGGACATAACCACGACATCATCAGCATTTCGCCTAGTGATTACGGTATAGTCTGCATCTTCAATTACTCGATCTAAAATCTTTTTGAGCTTGTTCCTTGCTTCAGTAAAGGTTACTATTTTCATTAATCGAACCTGTCTTACTATTTGTACAAGTATACTGAATTATTTTTAGTTTCTCAATTTATAATTGCTAGAACAGTATCTCAAGCCATCAAAGCTAAAAAACCTAAAACACGTTATGTTGCAGGTTTTTTAGCCAAACCTGTAATTCTGATACAGAAGTGGTTAGGCGATCGCATTTTAGACAAAATCATTACAAATCCAATTTTAAAATAAGGGCAGAACAAAAATTTTATAGTCGCTGAAACTCGGCTTCATCTTCTTCCAAAAGAGTATTAATTGTTAATCGGGAAACCAATCTTCATCTAAAACTTGTGTTAAGCTCAGGTCGATTGTTTCTGGTAAATCAAATAATTTACCGACCGAGCGCTTTGAATCAAGTAAAATCTCTACATACATTTCAGCTAAATTTGCTTTTAAACTAGGAGATTCCTTCAGCCTTTTACGAAGTAAGACCCGAAAGTTAACTACTTCTGATTGCCAATGCTTTTTGTTTCTTTCTTTCTCTGTTTCCCAATATTTGAGCTTTAATAGATGTTCAGTCAAACGCAGTAATAAGCTCTCTACAGCCCGCTTTTGACTTTTGCCCATATCATCAATTTCTTCAATTAGGTTATCCCAATCTACCTTTAAATAATCTTTATTTTTGAGATTTTCAACCATTGTTTGAGTCCACAAATAATAGTCTTCTTCATATTTCACTTTAGCCATTTGCTTTTAAGAAATTGTTTTAACTTTAATAATATTTTAAATGCGATCGCCAAGCGTGGGCTAAAGCTCAATATTTAAATATCTCCAGGAATTTGCGCCACAATTTGTTTACCAATTTCAATCGAAGCAGTAGCAGCAGGGGAAGGAGCGTTACAGACATGCAGGGCTTTATTGCCATTAACAATTAAAAAGTCTTCAACCATCTTGCCATCATTTTTTAAAGCTTGCGCCCTTACTCCAGCAGGAGTGGGAACAACATCTTCAGCTTGCACTTCAGGGATTAATCTTTGTAAACTACGGACAAAAATAGTCTTGCTGTAGGAGCGAATCATCTCCTGGATTCCTTCATTATAAAATTTCCCTGCCAGTTTCCAAAACCCAGGATAGGTCATGGTATCCATGAAGTCTTTTAGATCGAAATCGAACTTATTATACGCTTCTCGTTTAAAGCCTAGTACTGCATTTGGGCCTGCATGAACGCTACCATCAATACCAGGGGTAAAATGGACTCCTAAAAAGGGAAAGTTAGGATTTGGTACGGGATAAATTGCACCATTAACTAAATATTTTTTTTCAGGAGTTAACTCGTAATATTCGCCTCTGAAGGGAACTATTTTGGCTGGGGGTTTTTCCTGGGCTAATTCTGTTAAGCGATCGCTATATAATCCCCCGCAGTTAATTAAAAATTCTGTCTGATATTCCCCTTGATTTGTGGTGATTAAATGACCTTTAGATCCAGATTTAATCCCCGTGACGCAAGTATTGAGCAATAGATCTACTCCTTGCTCTTTGGCGAGCGCTGCATATTGCTGGCAAACCTGTTTATAGTCAACTATTCCTGTTGATTTGACCCAAATTCCCGCTAAGCAATTAACATGAGGTTCTATTTCTTGTACTTGCTCTTTAGTAATCTTTTTAATCTCAAGTTCATTAGCTAATCCCCGATCATAAAGATTATCTAACAGAGGTAATTCATGCTCTTCTGTCGCAACGATGACTTTGCCACATATTTTATAATCGATATTGTGTTGTTGGCAAAAATCTACCATTGAGCGATTACCATCACGGCAAAGTTTGGCTTTATAACTCCCTGGTTTGTAGTAAATGCCCGAATGAATTACACCACTATTGTGTCCTGTCTGATGAGCAGCCCATGATGCTTCTTTTTCTAATAAAGCTATCTTAGCAGCAGGAAAACGTTTACTAAGAGCCATTGCCGTAGACAACCCAACAATTCCACCACCGATAATAGTATAGTTATACATATATGACTAAGTATTAATAATTAAGCTACGTTCAATCAATCCAAGCTTTAAACAAAACAAGAAATAAGGGATGAAGATTAATTCCTCCTCATCCCTTATCTTTAACTTGATATCTGGTTACAGTGCCACAACTTCGGTGGTCACACCCATATTTTTCAGCATTTCGCTAATTTCTGGAGTATAAATGGCATTCATTACAATGACTTTATCTGGTTGATAAGATTTGAGAAATTCTGGGGACATAATTTCTTTGCCCACCCCAGGAATATATTTGCCATGACGATGAGGGTTAATATCGACAGCATATTCAATCTTGTCAATAGTTTTGAGGGTAGTTAAGAAAGCCACGCATTTAGAACCAGAACCCCAAACTACAACTTTTTCTTGTTTAGCGTGAGCATCATCTAAATACTTTTTCCAGTAATCTAGCTTGCCTGTAATCTTCTCAGTAAATAGCTGCACGTCTTGAGCAACATCTTCTACCGTTTCTTCAAAAGGATGAACCTTATCTGAAGGCATAGCAACAGGCTTAGCTTCAATTAATAAATACTGATCGCCATAGTCGCAATATAGATCTGTTACTTCAAATCCACTGTTGCGGAATAAACGAGCTAAGGTACCAGGACTAAAATAAGAACAGTGTTCGTAATAGATATCTTCAAAAGCTTGCTCTTTTAAGACTCTAGTGTTATCTGGGATTTCAAATACTACGGTAGTATCGCGATCGCCGATGGACTTACGCACTGTTTTGATAAACTCAGAGGTAGGCTGAATATGCTCTAGGGTATGGCGACAACAAATAAAATCACCAACATACTCGGAATGCTTTTCAGAATAGTAATCTTGAATAAAGGTCACGCGATCTGCTGCCTCACTTTCTACTCTTCCAGGTACGACGCTGGGGTCAATACCCACTCCACGGTTGTTACCTAATTCACACAGAAGCAGTAAGAAATCTCCCTTGCTACAGCCGATTTCGATAATGTCTTTATTGTGCAGATCGTATTTATCGATTAAGTGATTGGCAAGCTTTAGGGAAAATTTATTAAATGTGGGAGAATAGCTTTGTTGATCTTCGTAGTTTGGTGCATAGGATGACCATTTGGCATCAAATTCAGTATTGGTAATAAAACCACAGCGATCGCAAAATCCTAAAACTACGTCTCCAGTCGGAAAATTACTTGCTTCAGATCGATCCGATATCATCAAGCAACTATGAACGGGAACATCTCGAACTTCGTAAAAAACCTCTAGTTCATGATGACCACAGTTAGGACATGAATGCTGAACTTTTTGGGTTTTGGTTTCTGAGGAACTGGGATTGGAAATTATATTTCTCACCATAACTGACACTCCAGGATAAAATTTGAGTTGCTAAAAAGACTAGTTACGCTTTAACTAGCTCTAACTAATTGTTGTTAGAAATAAACCTTGATGTTTGAATTTTGCTTAAGCTGAACTTAATCAGTTGGCAGGTTAGCTACCCGATCAAACAATTTTAGGTTTGGGGATGGGAACAATAAATTTTCCTCCAGCTTTTTGATATTCTTGTTGTTGCTGTATGATTTCTTCGGCAAAATTCCAGGCAAGGATCAATACATAGTCGGGTTGATCTTCTAGCAACTTAGTAGGAGGAAAGATTGGTAGATGATTGACGCTCATATAGCGTCCGTGCTTAAAAGTGTTCAAGTCTACTATATAATCCAACAAAGTTTTATCAATATCCAGGTAACTAAGCATGGTTGTGGCTTTAGCCGCAGCACCATAACCCACAACTCTTTTGCCTTGCTTTTTCAAATCCCACAGAATATCTAAGAGAGAATGTTTGAAATTTGCTACCTTGTCAGCAAAATCTTGGTAGTAAACCATCTGATCTACCTGTGCCGACTGTTCAGCTTCTAATAAAGACTTGACTGAATCTTTTACCGCTTCTTTTGGTTCAACATACAAGCGCAAAGATCCACCGTGGATTTTAGTATGTTCAATATCGTTTAAATATAAATTATGTCTTCTAAACAACTTATCTAAAGCTGTCACCGAGTAATAACAAAGGTGCTGATGGTAAATCGTGTCAAACTCGCAATGTTCCACCAAATCGACTAGATAAGGAGCTTCAATTACCGCTACTCCTGTATCTTTTAATAGCAACGAAATTCCAGTTACAAAGCCATTTAAGTCTGGCACGTGAGCCAAAACATTATTAGCTAAAAACACATCCGCTTGCTTGCCTTCATCCTTTAGCTTCTGAGCTAATTCTTGACCAAAGAAAGTACAAATCGAGTTAACACCTTTTTCAATGGCTGCATTTACAGGGCCAGAGGCTGGATCGATCCCTAGTACAGGAATATCCGCGTCAACAAAGTTTTTCAGCATATAACCATCATTACTGGCAGCTTCAATCACTAAGCTATTGCGGTCTAAATTTCTGGTTTTAATTAAATTTTTGGCACTATCACCAAAGTGTTTAAGTAAAGATACTGATACCGATGAGAAATAAGGATAATCTTGACAAAAGAGAATCTCTGGAGGAACTATTTCGGTAATTTGCACCAGACTACATTCAGGACAAAATACTAGATCTAAAGGAGCAGTGTATTCTGGTGAATCAAACTGTTCTGGAGTTAAAAGATTATCGGCAAGAGGAGTATAGCCAAAAGAAATAATTGATTTAAGGTCTGTGTTCCCGCAGGAAAGACAACTTGGCTGATGATTATTCATAGTTAAGATTACGGATTACTTAAGATTAAGAGGCTCAACGGTAAATGATAGAAATTAGGACAACCAGTTTTGATTGCCCTAATTTTTGCTTCCCCAAATCTGTGATTGACTTAGTTTGATCGAGTTATAACGCAAGTTAATCACTATGAAAGCTATTCAATCGTCGCTAGCTGTTCTTTACGCCAACGCAGCTCTCCATCAAGTAAATCATTGCCGATTAGGTACTTAATATGAGCAATTCTTTGATATTTGGTGCCTTCAAATTCATCTAGAGTTAGACCCACCTTTTGATACACTTCATATAGCTCTGCTGCTCCTTTGCGTGTATCCCATTGAGGCTTAAAACTAGGCAAAACTTGAGCAATTTTGCTACAGTCTACGCGATAACAGCGTGTGTCAGGACCCGCATCTGGTGCATATTCAATGCGACAGTTAGGTACTGTTTCCTTAACAATTTCAGCTATTTCGCGAATTTGATAGTTGTCTTCATTGCGACCAACGTTAAAGGCTTCATTATGAATTAGCTCTCTTGGTGCTTCTAAAACAGCAATAAACGCTCTTGAGATGTCTTCAATATGAACAATTGGACGCCAAGGACTACCATCACTTTTGATGTAAACCAAACCTTTAGTAAATGCCCAAGCAACTAAGTTATTTAAAACTAAATCAAAACGTAATCTTGGTGATACGCCATAAGCAGTGGCATTACGTAAAAAGGTGGGACTAAAGTTATCATCAGCTAACTGACTTACTTCTTGCTCTACTTTTACCTTAGAAACTCCATAGGGAGTAACAGGGTTAAAAGCTGACTGTTCATTCAACCAGTCTTCGCCACCTGCGCCGTAGTTACTACAGGAAGAAGAGAAAATAAAGCGACTGACTCCAGCTTGTTTTGCTAGTTTGGCTAGTTTAACTGAAGCCTTATAGTTAATTTCCTCGGTCAATTGGGGATTAAGATTACCTAAAGGATCGTTAGACAGACCAGCTAAGTGTAAAACTGCTTCAAATCCAGCTAAATCTTCTAGCTCTACATCACGAATATCTTTAATGAGTTCAGGAATTTCGACTATTCCTTCGCCAAAAGTGCTTCTGGCATATAAATCGGTGTCTAAACCGACAACATCATATCCTTTCTCGATCAGCATTGGAACCATGACTGTTCCGATGTAACCCTTGTGACCAGTTAGTAGTATTTTCATTTTTTTCGTTCTCCCATGTTTTCCAAGGTGCATTACCGCTTGCCCATAAAGTTTCTAAAAGGGTTTTATCGCGCAAAGTATCCATACATTGCCAGAAACCATCGTGCTTATATGCCATAAGCTGACCGTCACTAGCTAATTTTTCTAATGGGCCTTTCTCCCACTGGGTGTCATCGCCATCGATGTAATCAAAAATTTCAGGCTCTAGCACAAAGAAAGCACCATTGATCCAGCCTTCTTTTGTTTGAGGCTTTTCAGAGAATTCAGAGATTTGATCTCCCTGTAAATCTAAGTGACCAAAACGTGCAGGTGGTCGAACTGCTGTCAGGGTTGCCAGCTTGCCATGAGAACGGTGGAACGCTAGTAAATCATGAAGATTTACATCAGATACGCCATCCCCCCAGGTTAACATAAAAGTTTCTCGACCAATGTAGGGTGCTAGGCGCTTAATCCTTCCACCAGTATTGGTTGTCAATCCTGTATCAATTAAATCTACATTCCAATCTAGTTGATAGCCACCATGAGTTTTAATTTTACCGCTGCCCAAATCGACGGTTAAATTGCTGTTGAGAGCGCAGTAATCTACCATATATTTCTTGATAGCTGCACCTTTATAACCCAAGGCAACTGTAAAATCTTTGAAGCCGTATTGATAGTAATGCATCATAATATGCCATAAAATTGGCTGACCACCAATTTCTACCATCGGTTTGGGCTTATTTTCTGTTTCTTCGGAAATTCTAGTTCCCAATCCACCAGCAAGAAAGGCTACTTTCATATTTGTTGCTGCTCCTTTTTTTGAGCTTATATTAATAATTAGATTACGCCTGAATCTCTTTGTTAATGCACCCAGGTAATTTTACTAGCGTTTAAAGCCTAGCTTGAATATCAATAAATTGTAAATATACTTAAGCTATTTAAACTATAAAGTTTTAATGAATTTAAAGTTATAAACGCACATCTAATAGTCAAAGTTAATTCAAAAATATATCTATGTCAAGCAGATTAAAACAGAGTTTTGCGAATAAATCTAACTTAATTAATTACAATATTTAGAAGGCTGACATAGGATTTAACCAAGCAATTAGTTCTCGGCTTAAGCTCTGTAGATTACGAGACATTCCTTGATTAAACCATTGCCCAATTGCATCAATTGGTGTAAAAAAATCGCCAGTTTGCCACTGTATATTTTGAGATAAAGGAGTTAAGTGAGTTCCCATTAAAGTACGTAAAGTTATCATGTTGGGAAACCTATTTTGTAAAATACTGTTCAAGTTTACTGTTTGGTCTAATTCATCTTGAGTAAACTTGAGCAATAAATTACGACGTACATTGTAATGTTCAGCAATCAACTTTTCGGTTTCTATTGGAGAAGGTGCAAACTCCACATTAAGCATAGGAGTAATATTAAACTGCTCCATAAAAGGAACGGCTCGACTAGCAGGGTAATTGTTAAACGAAATGAGAATATTTCCTGCTCTTTCTACATCATATAAACTCCCAATTAGAAGATGTAGTTTACAACCCATGCTATGTCCGATACCATAGATAGGTAGATAACCTGTGCTTAACTTATTAGTTTTTTGCAGTCTGACAATGACGGTTTCAAAACGATTTAAGACTTCGCGGGCGATCGCAAAATGATCGAACGTATTGAGAAAGGGCGTAGCGACAATGGCAAAGCCAGCCTGACTCAGTTGTTCTAAAATAGAACGATAGGATACTTGAGGTGCGGTGGCCACAAATGCGCCACCTAAAAAATGAACAATGCCCTTGACTTCCTGACGAGGAAGATAAACCCAGTTACCAGATACTTCTTGCCATTGCATATAATGTTCCGTTTGAGTTAACTTCGTTTTCGGTAATACTTCAAATTGATCTTAGCAAAATGCGCTCTTTTATATGCCCGATCGAGATTTAATTCGCTTATCTCAAAGCCATCTTAACCTCTTGAGTCTTTGTCCTCCTAAATTTCAGCAGGTATATATCGACTGTCTTGGTTCTCTTCCTGCCCCCGAACAACAGGATACTATGGAGTGGGGTAGTCGCTTTCACCTGTTGATGCAGCAAAGAGAGTTAGCTTTGCCCATTGAACCTCTATTGGCTACTGATACAGAGTTGGATAGCTCATTAAAAGCCTTAATTCAAGCTACACCAGAATTAGCGCTAGACCCCAAAATTTGGCGTGAGGCGGAACACTGTCGGACGTTGAGTGTAGATAATTTTTTATTCACTGTTATCTACGATCTATTAATTGCGGAGAATGATCGGGCAATAATTCTTGATTGGAAAACCTATCGCCAGCCGTTAGAGAGCAAAAAGCTCAGGCAAAATTGGCAAACTCGTCTCTATCTTTATGTTTTAATTGAAACTTCAGAATACAAACCCGAACAAGTTCAAATGACTTATTGGTTTGTTAAATTTGGTAAACCTAAAAACATCACCATTAAATATAGCGAGTCAAAACATCAGCAAACAAAACAAGAATTGACAGTTTTATTGAGCAATCTTGAAGTATGGTTGCAAAATTATCAGAAATTTCACACTGATTTTCCTCACCAGCCAGATTGTGAAACCAGTTGTCCTTTTTATCAAGATTTTTCAGCAGCAGCTCATCAGAAGACACATAAACCTGTTGATGAAATTGAAGAAGTATCAATTTAATAGTTAATGTGTTTAAAGATCAGGTCTGACTTAATTTGTCATAAGAATGTATATTCTGTTCTGACTACGTCAATCTTTTATCAAGAGAAAGTAATGAATACTTTAGGTAAAAAAAGTGGGTCGCCTGGGATTCGAACCCAGAACCAGTCGGTTAAAAGCCGAATACTCTACCGTTGAGCTAGCGACCCTTGAAAACATTACGGTTTAGCCGTTTTTTCCACGGATGATTATCATAGCATAAGTTTTCGGCAAAAATCTTAATTTTCCCAAATCCAGCTTTTTTTCTTTTTGGCGATCGCTTTTTGGAGATCGGGAGAAAGCCAAGAATAATACTGCGGATATACTGGTAGTCTTGCCTTTAAGCTCCATCCTGCTGATGGCAAAATTGCCGATAAAGATTCATAAGTTGAATGCGGATAATCGGGATTTACTTCATCTATCGGACTAATACCACCCAAGTCTGTCGCTCCCGCACTGAGACACTCCAGTAAAAAACTAGCATCAGGAACTAGATTAGGAGGAATTTGAATTGCTATCTCAGAGGGCAAAATCGTTTTGGCTTGAGCAATTATGGCGGGTAGCTGTTGAGGATCGAAACTGGGAGCATTTAAGACTTGCTTAGTACCAACACTATGAGGCTGTAAAATTACTTCTTGGATATGTCCCCATTTCTGATGAATACGGGCGATCTCTTCTAAAGAATTTCTGATATCTGACTGTGTTTCGCCAATGCCTAACAATATTCCTGTGGTAAAAGGAATTTTTAATTTTCCTGCCCACTCTAACTGTTGCGATCGCAATTTTGGTTCTTTGCTGGGTGCATGTTTGTGTACGGTCTGCATAAATTGAGGATTAATTTGTTCCAGCATCAACCCCATCGAGACATTTACTTTTTTTAACTGCTCCATTTCTGGCCAACTTAAAGGGCCTACGTTGGTATGAGGTAAAAAACCAAAGGATAAAGCTAGCTCACATATTTCTTTTACTTTGGTAAACCATTTTATTCGCCTATTAGATTTAGGATGAACTTCTCCACTTAAAACCAAAATCTCGGCTACTCTTTCTAGATCTAATTGTTTCAAAATATCTAGTAGCTCAGACTTTGTTAATGAATCATCTGCTTCTGGGTCAAGGCGAAAATTGCAGTAGCTACATCGATTAAAACATTCGTAGGTAGGAACTACTGTGTGAGCAGGACTAAAGGTGATGACAGAACTCATTGACTTAATATATAAACGATACTTATTTGTTATATAAGATAATATTTTATTAAAATTGTTCACATAACTAAAAGAAATGCTTTATAGTAAAAGGGTCAGTTCAATAGAACCTAGACAAATAAATAAATAAAGCAATCATAAACACAATGACAACTACTTTACAACAGCGCGAAACACGCGGTGCTTGGGAGAATTTCTGTCAGTGGGTAACTAGCACCAACAACCGCATCTATGTCGGTTGGTTCGGCGTCTTGATGATCCCCACCCTCCTAGCAGCAACAACTTGTTTCCTGATCGCCTTCGTCGCAGCACCTCCTGTAGACATCGATGGAATCCGTGAGCCTGTAGCAGGTTCCTTGATCTACGGCAACAACATCATCTCTGGAGCAGTAGTACCTAGCTCCAATGCAATCGGTCTACACTTCTACCCAATTTGGGAAGCAGCATCCTTAGACGAGTGGTTATACAACGGTGGCCCTTACCAGTTGATTATTTTCCACTTCTTGATCGGTGTATTCTCATACCTCGGTCGTC